>NZ_SOGD01000036.1:0-60074 GCF_004402345.1 Cryobacterium sp. TMT2-15-1
TCGGTCAGGGTGATGTCGGCCGGGCAGGCGGCGATGCCGGACCCGCCGACATCCGTGCAGGTGAAGTCGACTGTCACGAAGCTCGTGTACCAGCCGTCGGCGTTCGCGTCGGCCGGGTCGAGCGTGTACGAAATCGTCGGGTCGACGGTGTCGACGGTGATCCCGGACACCGTCACGGACGCGGTATTACCGGCATTATCGGTCGCGGTACCCGTCACCGACTGGTCCGCACCGTCCATCAGGATCACGTCGGCCGGGCACGTGGCGATGCCGGATCCTCCGACGTCTTCACACGCGAAGTGGACCAGGACGCCCGAGTCCGTCGTGTACCAGCCATTGGTACCGTCGGGGTCTACCGGGTTGAGCGTGTATCCGATGGTCGGGTCGACCGTGTCGACGACCGTGTATGTCACCGTCGCCGTTGGGGCGTTGAGCCCGCCGGCGTCGGTGTAGTCGCAGGTCGTGGTCTGGGTGCCGAGGCCATTCAGCAGCGCCCCGGTGGTCACGGAGGCGGCCGTGGGGTTGACGTCTTCGGCGTCGACCACCAGGCAGGTGGCGGTCGGCACGGTACCGATTTCATAGCTGGCCCCGTTGCTCACCCCGTTGACCGAGACCGAAGGCGCGGTGTTCGTCGGGACCGGCTGGGTGATGATGATGGGGATACCGACCTGGTTCTTGAATTCTCCGCCGCCGGCCGGCTGCGCCAGGATGAGGACCGTCACGGTACCGCTCTGGGCAGCGGTGCCCGCTGTGAAGCTGACCGGGAAATCGTCGGTGCAGTTCGTGATGACCACGGGGTTGGGGCTGGCCGTGACGCCGGAGGGTGCGACCACGGTGAGTTTCAGCGGGCTCTCCCCCGCATCAATGTTGCATCCGATGTCGCCGTCACTCTTGCCGTTGGCGTTGAGCCTCATCGTGGCGCTTCCGGCCGTTTCCGATCCCGCAACGAGGGTGACACTGGCCGAACCCACGATGCTGTCCTGAATGATGTCCGCGTAGGCAACCCCACCGAAGGCCAGGACGCTCACCGCCGTGATGGCGGTGATCGTTGTTGCGATGCCCGTTCGCTTCAATACTCGTTTCATGGTGGCTGCCCCTGCGCTCGGCGGGAAGACCCTCGGGTGGGCCATCCCTCCAACGAAGGTATGTCTGCGCCGGATCCTCGGGAACGGCGGGTGCGTTCAAACAGCTAAACGCATGGTCCCTGGAGCGTTTGAATCCCTAAACGCGTCCCAACCTCGGCGCATATACCCGGTCAGGGGCGCCCGCACCATAATGGTGCCATGGCCGAAATGAAGACGCAGCCGACGGATGCCTCCGTCGAGGACTTCCTGGAGGCCGCGACGCCCGCCCGCCGCCGCGCGGACGGCATGGCCCTCGACGCGCTCTTCCGCGAGGTGACGGGCGCCGACCCTGTCCTGTGGGGTCCATCAATCGTGGGCTACGGCAGCTACCGCTACGTGTCGCCCGCGAAGCCGCGCAACCGCGGGGACTGGCCGAAGACGGGGTTCTCTCCGCGCAAGGCGCAACTGTCGATCTACGGGCTCAAAGACCTCCCCGAGGGCGCCGAGTTCCTCCCACGGCTCGGCGCGTACACGGAGGGGGCGGGGTGCGTCTACGTGAAGAAGCTCGACGACATCGACCTCGGTGTTCTGCGTCGGCTGGTCGCGATCGCCTGGTCCCGGGGCGACGACCCCGCGCCGCCGGCGGCCAAGGAGTAGGTCCCCGGCCCGCACCCCGCCGAAACAGACAGTTCCGGTCGAGTTCGCCCGGCATAGCGGGCGATCTCGACCGGAACTGTCGACGTCGGCGGTGCGGTCACACGACCGGGACTAGAAGTCCCAGTCGGCGTCTTCCGTGTTGACGGCCTTGCCGATGACGTAGGACGAGCCCGACCCGGAGAAGAAGTCGTGGTTCTCGTCGGCGTTCGGCGAGAGCGCGGCCAGGATGGCCGGGTTCACGTCGGTGACGGTCTTCGGGAACATGGCCTCGTAGCCGAGGTTCATCAGCGCCTTGTTGGCGTTGTAGTGCAGGAACTTCTTGACGTCCTCGGTCAGCCCGTGTTCGTCGTAGAGGTCCTGGGTGTACTGGATCTCGTTCTCGTAGAGCTCGAACATGAGATTGAAGGTGTAGTCCTTGATCTCATCGCGGCGCTCCTGCGAGGCGGCCTCGAGCCCCTTCTGGAACTTGTAGCCGATGTAGTAACCGTGCACGGCTTCATCCCGGATGATCAGACGGATGAGGTCGGCCGTGTTGGTGAGGCGGGCGCGGCTGGAGAAGTACATCGGCAGGTAGAAGCCCGAGTAGAACAGGAACGACTCGAGCAGCACCGAGGCGACCTTGCGCTTGAGCGGGTCGTCGCCCTGGTAGTACTTCATGATGATCTCGGCCTTGCGCTGCAGGTTGACGTTCTCCGTCGACCAGCGGAACGCCTCGTCGATCTCCTTCGTCGACGCGAGGGTCGAGAAGATCGACGAGTAGCTCTTGGCGTGCACGGACTCCATGAACGCGATGTTCGTGTAGACGGCCTCTTCGTGGGGCGTGATCGCATCCGGAATCAGCGACACGGCACCCACTGTGCCCTGGATCGTGTCGAGCAGGGTCAGCCCGGTGAACACCCGCAGGGTGAGCAGCTGCTCCGCCGGGGTGAGCGTGGCCCAGGACTGCACGTCGTTGGACAGCGGCACCTTCTCCGGCAGCCAGAAGTTGTTCGTGAGGCGGTTCCACACCTCGACGTCTTTTTCGTCTTCGATCTTGTTCCAGTTGATCGCGTCAACGTGGGAGACGAGCTTGAGCTTGTCAATCATTGGTTGTTCCTTAGTCGGCAGTGCACAGGCGGTTCAGTAGTCGAGAGGCTCAGCACGAACTCACTCAGAGAGCGCAGGAAACACAACCCTCGACCTCGGTGCCCTCGAGGGCCATCTGGCGCAGACGGATGTAGTAGATGGTCTTGATGCCCTTTTTCCACGCGTAGATCTGCGCGCGGTTGATGTCGCGTGTGGTGGCGGTGTCCTTGAAGAACAGCGTCAGCGACAGGCCCTGGTCGACGTGCTGCGTGGCGGCGGCGTAGGTGTCGATGACCTTCTCGTAGCCGATCTCGTAGGCATCCTGGTAGAACCCGGTGTTGTCGTTCGTCATGAACGGCGCCGGGTAGTAGACGCGGCCGAGCTTGCCTTCCTTGCGGATCTCGATCTTCGACGCGATCGGGTGGATCGATGCGGTCGAGTTGTTGATGTAGGAGATCGACCCGGTCGGCGGCACGGCCTGCAGGTTCTGGTTGTAGATGCCGTGCTCCACAACGGATGCCTTGAGCTCGGCCCACTCGGCCTGCGTGGGAATGTGCACGTCGGCCTGCGCGAACAGCTCGGCGCCGCGCGCGGTGGCCGGCTCCCAGATCTGGTCGGTGTACTTGTCGAAGAACGTCCCGGAGGCGTAGGTGGAGTCCTCGAAGCCGACGAACGCGTGGCCGCGCTCGATGGCCAGCTTGTTCGAGGCGCGGAGGGCGTGGAACAGCACCGTGTAAAAGTAGATGTTGGTGAAGTCGATGCCCTCGTCACTGCCGTAGTAGATGCGCTCCCGGGCGAGATAACCGTGCAGGTTCATCTGGCCCAGGCCGATGGCGTGCGACTTGTCGTTGCCGTCTTCGATCGAGCGCACGGAGGAGATGTGGCTCTGTTCCGACACCGAGCTGAGGCCGCGGATGGCGGTCTCGACGGTCTTGCCGAAGTCGGGCGAGTCCATGGACAGGGCGATGTTCATCGACCCGAGGTTGCAGGAGATGTCTTTACCGATCTGGTCGTACGACAGGTCCTCGTTGTACGTGGTCGGGGTGTTGACCTGGAGGATCTCCGAGCAGAGGTTCGACATGTTGACGCGACCCTTGATCGGGTTCGCCGCGTTGACGGTGTCCTCGAACATGATGTACGGGTAGCCGGACTCGAACTGGATCTCGGCGAGCGTCTGGAAGAAGTCGCGGGCCTTCATCTTGGACTTTTTGATGCGCGGGTCGTCGACCATCTCGTGGTACTTCTCGCTGACGGAGATGTCGGCGAACGGCACCCCGTAGACGCGCTCGACGTCGTAGGGCGAGAACAGGTACATGTCCTCGTCTTTCTTCGCCAGCTCGAACGTGATGTCGGGCACGACCACGCCGAGGGACAGCGTCTTGATGCGCACCTTCTCGTCGGCGTTCTCCCGCTTGGTGTCGAGGAAGCGCATGATGTCGGGGTGGTGCGCGTGCAGGTAGACCGCGCCGGCACCCTGACGGGCACCGAGCTGGTTGGCGTAGCTGAAGGAGTCTTCAAGCAGCTTCATCACGGGGATGATGCCGCTGGACTGGTTCTCGATCTGCTTGATCGGTGCACCGGACTCACGGATGTTGCTGAGCAGCAACGCGACGCCGCCGCCCCGCTTCGACAGCTGCAGCGACGAGTTGATGCCGCGGGAGATCGACTCCATGTTGTCTTCGATACGGAGCAGAAAGCAGGAGACGAGCTCGCCGCGCTGCGCCTTGCCGGAGTTCAGGAAGGTGGGGGTGGCCGGTTGGAAACGCCCGGCGATGATCTCCTCAACGAGGGAGATCGCGAGCTGCTCGTCACCCTGAGCGAGGCCCAGCGCGGTCATCACGACTCGGTCTTCGAAACGCTCGAGGTACCGTTTTCCGTCAAACGTCTTCAGCGTGTACGAGGTGTAGTACTTGAACGCGCCGAGGAAGGTCTGGAAGCGGAATTTCTTCGAGTACGCCAGCTTGTTGAGGTCGGTGATGAACTCGAACGAGTACTGGTCGAGCACGGCCTGCTCGTAGTATTCCTTCTCGACGAGGTAGTCGAGGCGTTCGCGCAACGTGTGGAAGAACACCGTGTTCTGGTTGACGTGCTGCAGGAAGAACTCCCGCGCAGCCTCGCGGTCCTTCTCGAACTGGATTTCCCCGTTCGGGCCGTACAGGTTGAGCATGGCGTTGAGGGAGTGATAATCCATCGCCAGGCCGGGAGCCGGGTGAGCCATAGTCTTCACGGCTGTTGCTTCCAAAATGATTCCAATCCGTCGTGGACGATGCGCACATCATCCGGAGTTCCAAATACTTCAAAGCGAAACATGTGGGGCACCTTGCACTTCTGGGCGATGATGTCCCCGGCGAGGCAGTAGCCGGTGCCGAAATTCGTGTTGCCCGCGCCGATGACGCCGCGGATGAGCGAGCGGTTCTGCTCGTCGTTCAGGAACGTGATGACCTGTTTGGGCACCGCGCCCTTGCTGTCGCCGCCGCCATACGTCGGCACGACCAGCACGTAGGGTTCGCTGACCCGGAGCGGCTCATCGCGTGCGTAGAGCGGGATGCGAGCGGCCGGGCGACCCAACTTCTCAATGAAGCGGTGCGTGTTGCCCGAGGTGCTGGAGAAATACACGATATCGGTCATGGAACACCTCCTGTTGCTGAGAAGTCGGCACGCCAAACGACGCTTTTTTACGGTCTGTTGCGACGCCACCCCCTGGCGCCGCGGCGCTACGCGAGGCGCTGCGCGAGTTCGTTGATCTTGTCGGGGCGGAAGCCCGACCAGTGGTCCTCGTCGGTGATAACGACGGGAGCCTGCAGGTAGCCCAGGGCCTTGACGGCCTCCAGGGCGTTCTCGTCGAGCGAAAGGTCGAGGATTTCGTATTCGATGCCCTTGTTGTCCAGGGCGCGGTACGTCGCAGTGCACTGCACGCAGGAGGGCTTGGTGTAGACCGTGATTGCCATGGAGGGCCTTTCTCGTCGTTCAGGGATCAGTATTCAAAATCGGTTCAAACATCAGTGCTCAAAATCGGTTTTCATGTGAAATCTGAAGTTCAAGACGTGCTGTGTGTTGAACTTCAATACTACATCTAGTGATGCTCGAAGGGAATGGCCACTACATACAGTAGTTACAAGTATGTAGTTATCCACCGACATTCCACCGGTTGTGCACAGCCCCCCGGATGCGAGTCGAGCCGAATCACGCGGAATGCGTCTAAGTTATCCACAGGCAGCGCAGGGAGCAGAACTCAAGCCTGTGGAAACCCTGTCGGCGTGTCGCTCGCCGCGACGCGTACGCTCGTGCCCCCTTCGGGGCGGCCGGGCGGCCGGCACGTCACCCGGGGCGCACCCCGTGGAAGCGCTGCGGCGAGAGCGCGGTCGCCCAATCCCAGCGGTCGAAGCTGTCGGAGTGGTGACGCAGCGCACCCTCCCGGCGCTCCTCCTCCCAGACGACCTCCCCCGGATCCCGATCGCCGAGCACCGCGCCGCGCGTGCACTTGTGCTTGCCGTCGAACTCCCCGATCTTGCGGATGCGGCGCCAGTAGAAGTCCACCCAGTAGTCGTGGCCGTCGATGGCGGGAAAACCGACCTGCAGTTCGGGCACCTCGAAGCCGAGCTGGAACATCCGCACCCGACTGAGGGACTCGCCGCCGTTGGCCGACAGCCCGTTCCCGAAGGCGATGGCCCGCTCGGCTAGCCGCGCGCCGGCCCGCGGGTTCACCGCCACAAGCTCTGCGAACAGGTCCTCCCTGGTGAGGGCACGGCGACCACGGATGCCCCGCCGCGCCTCGGCCGCGGCCCGCTCCCGCTCGACCCGCAACGCATGGTCGATCATGGTGACGCCCACGAGAAAGCTGGTGCTCGCCGCGACGTCGACCAGGGTGCGCGGCAGCAAGGTCACCGCGATCCCGCCGAGGAGCGCCGGCTCCGAGGCCGGAGCCCCACGATGGCTGGCCGTGAACCGTGCGGTGCTGCCGCCGAAGGCATCCGGATCGATCGTGTGCACCGTGCGGGGCCAGGTGCCGATGTGCGGCAGCCCGTGCATCACCGCCGCGGACGCATGCGACAGCACGAGCGGCCGGCCCGAGGCCAGGGCCGTCGAGAGCACGAACAGGCGGTAGCACTGATCGGGATCGGCGGCGCGCCACAGCTCCCCCGACACGTAGATGCCGCGGCGCGTACGCACGAGTTCGCCACGACGGATCAGGGCATCCACGGAGTGCGAGTCGAGGCCGCGCTCCCGGAGCGTGGCATAGGCGATGAGCCCGTCGCGGCGGGCGCTGACGATGTCCAGGAGTTCGCTCATGCCTCACCCTGTGGGCGGCGGGCCGGCCGGGGCAGGTGCGCCCGGGCATCCGTGGATAAACCCGGGAGTCCCTGCCCCTGGGGACGACACGGCGCGGCGGCCCCCACACCCGACCGGACACACGAGAGGGCCGGCTCCGTGAGGAGCCGGCCCTGGTGTCGAGATGCTGTGATGCAGGTGTACTGCCGGGTTGTTACTCGGTCAGCGGGGCGAGGTTCGGGTCGTTCGCGTATGCCTCGGCCGCGTTTTCCTTGGTCACGATGACCGGGGGCAGCAGGTAGGCCGGGACGACGATCTTGCCGTTGTCGTAGGACTCGGTGTCGTTGACCTCGGGGGTGTCGCCCTTCTGGAGAACGTTGACCATCTCGATGGCCTTGTCAACGAGCACGCGGGTGTCCTTGTTGATGGTGGAGTACTGCTCGCCGGCCATGATCGACTTGACCGACTCGACCTCGGAGTCCTGCCCGGTGACGATCGGGATGTCCTTACCGGCGGCCTTCACCGAGGTGATGATCGCACGGGCGAGGGTGTCATTCGGGGAAAGAACGCCATCGAGCGTCTTGTCGCTGTACGTGCTGGTAAGCAGCGCGTCCATGCGGCTCTGAGCGTTCTCGGCCTTCCAGCCGGCGGTTGCCGTCTGCTTGATGTCGGTCTGGTCGGAGGCGACGACGAGGGTTCCGTCGTCGATCTTCGGCTGCAGGACGCTCATCGCGCCGCCGAAGAAGACGGCGGAGTTGGCGTCATCCGAGGAACCGGAGAACAGCTCGATGTTGTACGGGCCTTCCGGCTTCTTCGTGGCCAGTCCGTCCAGGAGCGCCTGGCCCTGGAGCTCGCCGACATTGAAGTTGTCGTAGGCGACGTAGTAGTCCACGGCCTCGGTGTTCAGGATGAGGCGGTCGTAGGCGATCACGATGGCGCCGGCGTCGCGGGCCGACTGCACCTGGGTGGCGAGCTGGCCACCGTCAGCGGCACCGATGATGATGACCTTGGCACCGTTGGTGACCATGGCCGAGATCTGGTCCTGCTGGTCCTTGACCGTGGTCGAGGCACCGGCGTACTGCACGTCGCCCTTGTAGCCGGCCTCCTTGAGGCCGTCTTCGAAGAGCCCGCCGGCGAGGACCCAGTTCTCAGAGGTCTTCGAGGGGAGGGCGACGCCGATGACCGAATCCTGGGCGAAGCCGGCAGCAGCGCCGTCTTCGCCGGCGGTGTCCGTGCGGGTGGAGCAACCTGAGAGTGCCATCAAGGCCACTGCGGCGATCGCAGTTGTCGCGAGAATCTTTCGCATTGTCGATTACTTTCTGTTCGTTGTGGTTTGGTGAAGGGGAAATCTGGGCTAGTTGGGCCGCGTGGCCTGCGGCCGCGCGCTCTCCGGGGTGCCCGCGTCGGGCACGACCAGAGGTGGCTCCGCCGGGAATTCGGCAGTCTTCTTCTTCCGGGTCAGGAGGCCGATGATGGAGGGTCGACCCTGGCTCTTGTTCCACACGTCGACACCCACGGCCACCAGGAGCACCATGCCCTTGATGATCTGAACCCAGTCGGAGCCGACGCCCAGCAGCTGCAGGCCGTTGTTCAGCACCGCCATGACGAGACCACCGATGATGGAGCCGACGACGGTTCCGATTCCGCCGGACACGGCCGCGCCACCGATGAACACGGCGGCGATCGCGTCGAGCTCCCAGCTGAGGCCGTCCTGCGGGCCGGACGCCACCGAGCGGGCCACGAAGATCATGCCGGCCAGGGCCGAGAGGATCGACATGTTCATCATGACGAGGAAGTTCACGCGACGGGACTTGACCCCCGAGAGTTCGGCGGCGAGCTTGTTGCCGCCGACCGCGTAGACGTGACGACCGAAGATCGTGTTCCGAGTGACGAACGCGTAGAAGAGAACGAGCACGCCGAGGATGATTCCGGAGACCGGGAAGCTAGTGCCGACACGGCCACCGGCGAAGAGGACGGATGCGTAGACGATGACGGCACAGAGAAGGGCGACTTTCACGATGCTCACCCAGAGCGGTGCTGGCGTCGAACCCATGATCTTCTGAACCCGGCGGGCCCGCCATTCGGAGTAGACGACCGCGACCACGATGATGAGCCCCAGCAGCAGGGTCAGGTTGTTGTAGCCCGTGTTCGGGCCGACCTCGGGAAGGTAGCCGGAGCCGATGATCGTGAAGCCGTCAGGAACGGGGACCGTGTTGGCGTTACCGATGACCTGGTTGCCGCCGCGGAAGATGAGCATGCCGGCCAGGGTGACGATGAAGGCGGGAACCCCGACATAGGCAACCCACGCACCTTGCCAGGCGCCGATCAGCATTCCCACGAACAGCCCAAGCAGGATTGCCAGCGGCCACGGGAAGTTCCAGTCCCGCATCGCGGTGGCCACCACGATGCCGACGAAAGCGGCGACGGATCCGACCGACAGGTCGATGTGGCCGGCGATGATTACCATGACCATGCCGATGGCGAGGATGAGGATATAGGAGTACTGGCTGACCAGGTTGATCAGGTTGCCGGACGACAGCGTCAGCCCGTCGGTCAGGTACTGGAAGAGCAGAATGATGGCGATCAGGCTGAAGAGGATGCCGAACTGCCGCAGGTTCGAGCTGCCGCTGCCGAAGATCCTTTTCAGATCACCGAGAGCGCCTTTGCGGGTACTCGTGTCTTCACTCATATGCTCTGAACCTTCTTCCGTGCGGAGGTCATACTTTTCATCAGGGTTTCGGGATCGGCGGACTCCGCCGGGATGCAGTCGGTGATCGCTCCCTCGAAGACCGTGTAGATCCGGTCGGCGAGGCCGAGGAGCTCCGGGAGCTCAGAAGAGATCAGGATGACTCCCTTGCCCTGTTCGGCGAGCTGCTGGATGATGCCGTAAATCTCGTATTTCGCGCCGACGTCGATGCCACGGGTCGGCTCATCCAGGATCAGCAGGTCAGGGTCCGTGAACATCCACTTGGCCAGAACGACCTTCTGCTGGTTGCCGCCGGAGAGTTTGGAGACGCCCGCATTGACGCTGGGTGTCTTGATCCGCAGGCTTTTGCGGTACTCCTCGGCGATTCCGAATTCTTTGGAGTCGTTCACGACCTGCCCGGCCGAGATCTTCGAGAGCTTGGCCGAGACGACGGAACGCTTGATGTCGTCGAGCAGGTTCAGGCCGAGTGCCTTGCGGTCCTCGCTCACGTAGGCGAGGCCGTTATCGATCGCGTCGGCCACGCTTTTCAGGACGATTTCCTGTCCGTCCTTGTAGAGGTGGCCGGAGAGGAAGTTGCCGTAGGAGCGCCCGAAGATGCTCATCGCCAGTTCGGTGCGCCCGGCGCCCATCAGGCCGGCAATGCCCACGATCTCACCCTTGCGTACGTTCAGGCTGGAACCCTTCACGACCATGCGCTCGGCGACCTGCGGGTGCTGCACGGTCCAGTCACGCACCTCGAAGAAGACCTCGCCGATGTGCGGTGTGCGGTCCGGGAAACGGCTCTCCAGGCTGCGCCCGACCATGCCCCGGATGATCCGGTCTTCGTTGACTCCGTCGGCCACGACATTCAGGGTTTCGATCGTCTTGCCGTCGCGGATGATTGTGATCGAGTCTGCGACCTGTTCGATCTCGTTGAGCTTGTGGGAGATCATGATCGAGCTGATTCCCTTGCCCTTGAGCCCGCGGATCAGGTCTAGCAGATGCATGGAGTCCGACTCGTTCAGGGCCGCGGTCGGCTCATCGAGGATGAGCACCTTGACCGACTTGTTGAGGGCCTTGGCGATCTCGACCAGCTGCTGCTTGCCGACGCCGATGTTCTTGATCAGGGTGTCGGGGTCGTCCCGCAGCCCGACGCGCGCCAACAGCTCGAGTGCCGTCTTCTTGGCGGTGATCCAGTCGATTGCACCCCACTTGGTCGGCTCGTTGCCGAGGAAGATGTTCTCGGTGATGGAGAGTTCCGGGATGAGCGCCAGTTCCTGGTGGATGATGACGATGCCCGCTTCTTCGCTCGAGCGGATGTCCTTGAAGTGCACGTTCTGACCCTGGTAGATGATGTCGCCCGTGTATGTGCCGGAGGGGTAGACCCCGGAGAGCACTTTCATCAGGGTGGATTTGCCGGCACCGTTCTCACCGCAGATCGCGTGGATCTCGCCGTGATTCACCGTGATGGAGACGTCAGACAGGGCCTTGACCCCGGGAAACTCCTTGGTGATGGAACGCATCTCCAGGATTACGTGGTCAGTGGACATCGTTGGACTCCTCACGCCCGGGGCCGCTGCCGGTATCCCCTATCGACAACGGGATGGACGCGCGAAGGCTCATCCCGCTCCCGCTCAGCAGGGCGGCAGCGGAGCTGCCGGGCAGGTGAAAAAGTGTGCTCACAAGCTTGACCTCAATGTCATGCGTTTGAAAAAAAGTGTTGGAAATCGGGTCCATGTGACCGATCACATTGACACTATAGACCCGGTGACAGTCCCGGTGTCAAGTTTCGTTTTGTCACGCTTGCGTAACAGGCTGTTGCTCCGATGAGCGGGGTCGGAGGTCAGGACATTCCGCCGAGCCCAGCCGGCTCACGGACGGTCCCGGCGGTGCGGCATACGGCTTCTGTAACGCTGGGCGGAAACAGGGAAATGCTCGAGAATGCGCTCACAGAACTCCGGGGAAAGATGCGGAGGCAGGCGAACCAGTCACCGGTGATCGCGGCGAAGTTGCGCATGTTCCGAATTCAGAACGCAGGCGGTGCGGTCGAGCCGCGCACGATGAGCTCGGGAACGATCGGGTCGCTCCGCTCGATCGGCACGCCGCCGCTGAGGTTGCTGAGCAAGAGGGCGATGCACCGCCGCCCGAGTTCGGCGAAGTCTTGGCGCACTGTCGTGAGCGGTGGCCAGAAGTGTGCCGCTTCGGGAATATCGTCGTAGCCGACGATACTCATGTCGCGGGGCAGGTCGAGGCCCGCCTCCCGGCAGGCGTGCATGAACCCGAGCGCCATCAGATCATTCGACGCGAAGATGGCCGTGAAGTCCCGCCTCCGGAGCAATTCCCGTCCGGCACGGTATCCGAAGTCGGCGGTCCAGTCGCCCAGAATCGGCGCCATGGTCGGCACATCCATTTCCCACATCTCGTCGAGAAAACCACGCATTCGGGCCTCGGCCTCGATCCAGTCCTGGGGTCCGGCAAGGTGGTAGATACTCCGATGACCGAGGTCGATCAGGTGCCGCGTGGCCTGTCTGGCACCGGTCATCTGGTCGACGGACAGGGAATTATCGAGGCGGCCGGTGGACTGCAGGGTAACGAACGGCACGTCGATGGACAGCTGTTCCAGGGCGTCGAAAACCCGCACCTGCGGCGCGATCACGACGATGCCCTCCACGGACTGGTTCATCAGATGCTCCAGCGCCGCCTCGATCGACTCCGTGTCGACGGATGTGAGGTTCGCGGTGTTGACGTAATAGCCGGCTTCCTGGGCAGCGTCCTGAATGGCGGCGATGCTGCTGGCCGGCCCGTAGGCACTCTCCGCCGAGAGCAAGCCGATGGTGCGCGAACGCCCGCGCGACAGCGCGCGGGCCGCCCGGTTCGGCCGGTACTGCAGGTCTTCCATGACCTGCAACACCTTCGCCTTGGTGGAATCACGGATGCTGGGATGGTCGTTGAGCACGCGCGAAACGGTCTGATGCGAGACCCCCGCGAGGCGCGCCACATCACGGATGCTCGGGGCACGCCCCTTGGGCAGATCGATAGTCACAGGAAGACCTCGTCGGCATGTGCACGGTCACAATTGTGAACGCAGATCAAGTATGCACTCCGAAGAGGCTGCGCGAGGCACCTCACTGCGGCCCCCTACCGCGCCCCCTGCGACGGGGTGACCGGGCAAACGCACCGGATCGACGACGAATGCCAGTGGGGGCATGGTGGGCCGGGATTGATTCATCCAGCGGAATACGATGCCTTGCGCGCCGACGGTCACCGGTCCTCATCATCCCCGGCAGCCAGGGCCGCCGCGGCTGTACGGACCTGTCCGCCTAAACGGCCGCGAGCGCCCGGTCGATGTCGTCGATGAGGTCGGCGACGTCTTCGATGCCCACGGACAACCGGATGATGTTGTCCGCCACTTCGAGTTCGGTGCCGCGCACCGACGCGTGAGTCATCTCGGAGGGATAGTTGACCAGCGATTCCACGCCGCCGAGCGATTCGGCCAGCTGGAACAGCTGCGTGGCCTCGGCGAAGGAACGCGCCGCGGCCGCGCCGCCCACGAAGGAGATCGACAGCATGCCGCCGAAGCCGCTCATCTGCTTTTTCGCCAACTCGTGGCCCGGGTGCGTCGGCAGGCCGGGGTAGTAGACCCGGTCGATCGCCGGGTGGCCCTGCAGGTGCTCGGCGATCGCCTGGGCATTACTGCAGTGGCGGTCCATCCGCACCGAGAGGGTCTTGATTCCGCGTACGGTGAGCCAGGCATCCATCGGGGCCGAGACGGGGCCGGCGGCGAACTGCAGGAACTGGGCCTTCTCGGCGAGCTCGTCGTCGTTGATGATCAGGGCGCCGCCGAGCACGTCGGAGTGGCCACCGAGGTACTTCGTGGTGGAGTGCACGACGACGTCGGCCCCCAAGGCCAACGGCTGCTGCAGCGCGGGCGAGGCGAACGTGTTGTCCACGATCACGGTCACGCCGAAACGGTGGCCGATCCGGGCCAGAGCGGCGATGTCGCAGACCTTCATCAGCGGGTTGCTGGGCGTCTCCACCCAGAGGATCTTCGTCTCGCCCGGAATGATGGCCTGTTCGACGGCGGCGAGGTCGCTCATCTCCACGGTGGAGTTGAGGATGCCCCAGGCACCGTGCACCCGGTTGATCAGCCGGTGCGTGCCGCCATAGACGTCGTTGCCGAGCACGATGTGGTCGCCCGGTGCGAGCAGCGCGCGCAGGATGGTGTCCTCCGCGGCGAGCCCGCTGGCGAAGGAGAGGCCGTGCTTTCCGCCCTCCAACGCGGCCAGCAGGGTCTCAAGCACGGTGCGGGTCGGGTTGCCACCGCGGCTGTACTCGTAGCCGCCGCGCAGGTGACCGATGCTCTCCTGCACATACGTGGACGTCTGGTAGATGGGCGGGATCACGGCGCCGGTCGTCGGGTCGAATTCCTGCCCGGCGTGGATGGCGAGGGTGTCGAAGTTTCGTGTGCGAGCCATTGATTCGTCCTTAGTCATGCTGTTCAGGCGCTCAGGTAGGTGAGCAGGTCGTGGCGGGTGATGACGCCGAGAGGTTTGCCACCGTCGGTGACGAGCAGCGCATCGTGGCCGGCGAAGGCGGCGCGCGCGGCCGCGACGGGCTCGTTCACCCCGATCAGCGGGAGGGAGTCGCCGACGAACTCGCCGACGCGGTCCGCCAGTTTCGCTTCGCCGGAGAAGACGAGTTCCATCAGCCGGCGTTCGTCGATCGCACCGACGACCTCACCCATCACCACCGGGGGCTTTTCGGTGAGCACCAGCACCTGGGAGACGCTGGCCTCGGTCATGACTCCGATGGCGTCGTGCACCGTGGCGCTGGGGTGCACGTAGACGAACGGCGGCAGGGCGCCGGTCTTGGACGAGAGCAGGTCACCGACCGTGTGCCCGGCGGGCGCGTTGCTGAAACCGTAGCTGCGCATCCAGCCGTCATTGAAGATCTTGCCCAGGTAGCCACGCCCGCCGTCGGGCAGCAGCACGACGATGGTGTCGTCGGCGCCGAGGGTTCTCGCCGCGCGCAGGGCGGCGACGACGGCCATGCCGCTCGAACCGCCGACCAGAATGCCCTCTTCGAGGGCGAGCCGGCGTGTCATCGCGAAGGAGTCGGCGTCGGAGACGGCGATCACCTCGTGCACGACCTCCGGGTCGTAGGCGCCCGGCCAGAAGTCCTCGCCCACGCCCTCGACCAGATACGGCCGGCCGGTGCCGCCGGAGTACACCGAGCCCTCCGGATCGGCGCCGATGATGCGCACGCTCTCTCCCGAGACCTCGCGCAGGTACCGTCCGGTACCCGTGATGGTGCCGCCGGTGCCGACGCCCGCGACGAAGTGGGTGACCGTGCCGTCGGTGTCCCGCCAGATCTCGGGCCCGGTCGTCTCGTAGTGGCTGAGCGGGCCGTTCGGGTTGAAGTACTGGTTGGGCTTGAAAGCCCCCGGGATCTCCCGGGCCAGCCGGTCGGACACGCTGTAATAGGAGTCCGGGTGGTCGGGGGCGACGGATGTCGGGGTCACCACAATCTCCGCGCCGTAGGCCGTGAGCACGTTGCGCTTGTCCTCGCCCACCTTGTCCGGCAGCACGAACACGCACTTGTAGCCGCGTTGCTGGGCAACGAGAGCGAGGCCGACGCCCGTGTTGCCCGAGGTTGGCTCGACGATGGTGCCGCCGGGGAGCAGGAGGCCGTCCCGCTCGGCGGCATCGATGATGCGCACCGCGATGCGGTCCTTCGCTGAGCCGCCCGGGTTCAGGTACTCCAGCTTGACCAGCACGGTGGCGCTGATGTCAGCCGTCACCTTGTGCAGCCTGACCAGGGGGGTGTCACCGATGAGGTCGAGAACGGTGTCGGCAATTTTCATCGAGAGTCCTTCATCGAGGGTTCTTCGTCACGGATTCGAGCCGTGTCAACTCTATCGGCGTGGGCGGCGTGGGCGGCGTGGGCACCGGCGACGTGACCTGCTTCGAGTACAGCCGCGCGTAGACGCCGTCGGCGGCGAGCAGTTCGGCGTGGGTGCCCCTCTCTACGATCCGGCCGGCGTCGACGACGAAGATGACGTCGGCGGACACGATGGTCGACAGCCGGTGCGCGATGGCGATGGTCGTGCGCCCGCGGGAGGCGGTGTCCAGGGCGGCCTGAACGACGCGCTCGGAGATGGCGTCGAGGGCGCTGGTGGCCTCGTCGAGGATCAGCACCTCGGGGTCTTTGAGCAGCACCCGCGCGATGGCGATGCGCTGCTTCTCGCCGCCGGAGAGCCGGTAGCCGCGCTCCCCCACCAGGGTGTCGTAGCCGGCGGGGAAGGATGTGATCGTGTCGTGGATGCTCGCCGATCGGGCGGCGGCCTCGAGCTCGGCATCCGTCGCGTCCGGTTTCGCGTAGCGGAGGTTCTCGGCGATGGTCGCGTGGAAGAGGTAGGTCTCCTGGCTGACGATGCCGATGTGGGAGACGAGGGACTGCTGCTGGATGCCCTGCACGTCGACGCCGGAGAAGAGTACCCGCCCGGCCGAGGCCTCGTAGAAGCGCGGGATCAGATAGGACACGGTGGTCTTGCCTGCCCCGGACGGGCCGACGAAAGCCGCGAACTGGCCGGGCTCGATCGTGAAGGAGACGTCGTCCAGGGTGGGGCGCGATTCCGCGCCGGCATCCGGGTAGGCGAAGGTGACCCCGTCGAAGGCGACCCGGCCGACGGCCTCGCCGCGGGCCGGCACGGGAGCGGCGTCGGGGGCGTCGCGGATCGCGGGCCGGAGGTCGAGGTACTGGAAGATGCGGGCGAACAGGGCGCTCGAGGTCTGCAGGTCGAGGGCGACGCGCATCAGGCCGAGCAGCGGGAACAGCAGCCGTGACTGCACGGTCGTGAAGGCCACGATCGTGCCCGCCGTGATGTCGGTCGTTCCGCTGCCCATCAGCAGACCGGCCACGAGGTAGACGATCGCCGGGATGCTGGAGAGGAAGATGCTCACCATGGCGAAAAACCATTGTCCGCTCATCTGCTGGCTGATCTGCAACGTGACCTGGTTGGCGTTTTCGTCGGCATACCGATGGATCTCGGTCTTCTGGCGGGTGAAGCTTTTCGAGAGGAGAATGCCGGACACGCTCAGCGTCTCCTGCGTGATCGCCGTCATATCCGAGAGCGACTCCTGCGTCCTGGACGCGATGCGGGCCCGCACCTGGCCGACCCGGCGCTGGGCAAAGACGAGCACGGGCATCAGAATGATGGCGACGATCGCCAGCTGCCAGCTCAGCAGGAGCATCGCGACGAGCGCCGCGATCACGGTCACGGCGTTGCCGAGCAGACTGGAGATGGTGTTGGTGAGCACGCTCGCGACGCCGCCGACATCGTTCTGCAGCCTGGATTGGATGACGCCCGTCTTCGTTCGCGTGAAGAAGCTCAGCTCCATCGCCTGCAAGTGGGTGAACAGGCGCACCCGGAGGGCACCCATCACCGAGTTGCCGACCGTGGCGGTGAGCCAGGTCTGCCAGACACCGAGCAACTGCGTCCCCAGGTAGATGGCGATCATCACCCCCACGAGCACGGCGAGACGCTGCACGTCCGGGCTGCCGCCGGGCGGGAAGAGCCCCTCGTCGAAGGCCCGCTGCACGAGCAGGGGCGGCACGACGGAGAGCGCCGCGCTGATGAACACGAGAACCACGGTGACCGTGAGCTTCGCGCGGTGCGGCGCGAACAGGCCGATGATCCGGCGCAGCAGATTCGGGATGCGCGGGGCCTCGGCGTTCTCGGCCCGCTGAGCCACGACATCCGCGCCGCTGACCCGCCCCCGTCGACCGCCGCCACCGTGCATTCCACTCATGAATTCACTCTAAACTCCCGCGCGGCACACAAATGTGCCCGTTCCGGACGGCAACGGCCCGGGTGGGCGCCAGCGGCGGAACGGGCACAGTCGCTGATGCGGCTAGCCCTTCGTCGAACCGGCCAACAGGCCGCGCACGAAGTAGCGCTGCAGGGAGAAGAACACGATCAGCGGGACCAGGATCGAGATGAACGCGCCGGCCGTGAGAAGGTGCCAGTCCTGGCCTCGGGTACCGGTGATCTCGGCCAGCAGCTTGGTCATCGGGGCCACCGCACCGTCCGCGAAGATCAGCGCCACGAGCAGGTCGTTCCAGACCCAGAGGAACTGGAAAATGGCGAAGGATGCGATCGCCGGCATGGTCAGCGGCAGCACGATGCGGAAGAAAATCTGCCCGTGACCGGCGCCGTCCACCCGCGCCGCCTCGATGACGTCGGCAGGAATCTCCGATACGAAGTTGTGCAGCAGGTAGATGGCCAGCGGCAGGGCGAACATCGTGTGCGCGATCCACACCTGCGAGTAGCCGCCGGCGTCGCTGATCGAGGAGACCACCGGGAAGCCGAAGACCTCACCCCGCGAGAAGAACTGCAGGAGCGGCACGAGGGCCATCTGCAGCGGAACGATCTGCAGCGCGAACACCGCGATGAACAGCACGTTCTTGCCGCGGAAGTCGATCCAGGCGAATGCGTAGGCGGCGAGGCTGGCGATGATCAGCGGCAGCAGTGTGGCCGGCAGGGTGATCGCGATCGAGTTGATGAACGCACCGGCCAGATTCAGCTGACTGTTGCCGGCCTGGAGCACATCGCTGTAGTTGTCGAGGGTCAGACCCCAGTTCGAGAAGAGCGTCCACCAGCCGGTGGTGCGCACCTCCTGCGCCGGGCGGAAGGAGGAGACGAAGAGCCCGAAGGTCGGAACGGTCCAGAGCACGGCGATCACGAGCGCCGCGATCGTGGCGCCCCGGCTGGTCAACCGCTTCTTGGTGCGCTTGGCCGCCGCGAACTCCTGGCGGCGCTCGCCTCGGCGAATTTGGCTCTTGGTGTTCGTGTCGACGGGGAGCTCAACCGGAAGAATCGCGCTCATCGGATTTCCCTCTGCTTCTGAATCTGGCGGGCGTTGTAGACGACGATCGGGAGCACGAGCAGGAACAGGATCACGGCGAAGGCGGCGGACCGGCCCTGCTCGAAGTTCTTGAACTGCGTGTACATCTCGTTCGCGATGACGCTGGTGTCGTTGGCGCCTGCGGTCATGGTCCGGACGATGTCGAAGACCTTGAGGGAGGCAATGGAGATCGTCGTCAACACGACGACGAGGGCGCCGCGGATGCCGGGCACCGTGACGTTGGTGAACTTCTGCCAGGCGTTGGTGCCGTCGAGTTCGGCGGCCTCCATCTGCTCGGCAGGCACACCCTTGATGGCGGCGGAGAGCACGACCATGGCGAATCCGGTCTGCACCCAGATCAGCACGACGATCAGGAAGACCGTGTTCCAGGGTGCGTTGGCGAGGAAGTCGACGGGCTGGCCACCGAACCACACCACAACCTGGTTGAGCAGGCCGATCTGGTTCTGGTCGGCCGGCCGGGCCGTGTACACGAAGCGCCAGATGATGGACG
Organism: Cryobacterium sp. TMT2-15-1; assembly: GCF_004402345.1. Classification (NCBI taxonomy): domain Bacteria; kingdom Bacillati; phylum Actinomycetota; class Actinomycetes; order Micrococcales; family Microbacteriaceae; genus Cryobacterium; species Cryobacterium sp. TMT2-15-1. The sequence goes on from NZ_SOGD01000036.1 coordinate 19,159, forward strand.
CCCCGACGAAAGAGATGGCCATGGGCATGAAGACCATGATCTTGAAGTACTTTTCGCCGCGGCTCTTGTCGATGAAGACCGCGTAGGCCAGGCCGGCGACCGTGGACACGAGCGGAGTGATGAGCACCCAGACGATCGTGTTGAGCACCGTGCGGATGGCCTCCGGCTGGGTGAACACCCAGACGAAGTTGTCGAGGCCGATGAACTCGGTTCCGCGGGAGTTCATGAACGCCTGCACCGTGGTCTGGATGGTCGGGATGATGAGTCCGACGATGAGGAGCAGGATGGCCGGTGCGAGGAAGCCGAAGAGCTGGAAGAGGTAGCCGGCGCCGGAGCGTGAACGGTAGTCGACGATGAAGAAGACTCCGCCGAGAACGGCGGCCGCGGCGATGGCCCACCAGTACGATCCCGCGGCGAGCAGGATGAGCAGCGGTGCGGCGACGCAGACGGCGAGACGGATGACGGTGTAGCCGGTGCCCTTGCGCGGGGCTATCTCGACGAAGAACAGGATCGCGGCCACCAGGGCGACGAACGCGAGGATGATGATGGGGACTTGGACCAGGGGCGGCAAGTCAGCCAGCCAGGCAAGGAACGCCGACATATGAAACCTCTCGAGTACGACTGCGGGCTCACAGTTTGCTGGTGGGGCGGAAAACTACCGCCACGGTACACCAGCAGGGGGGTGCGGGTCGCCCCTTTTCAGAAGGACGACCCGCACGGTTGTGGTGCTGTTAGTTGGGCTGGTTCCGAATCGAACTAGCTGGAGGGCCAGCCGGCTTCGATGCTGGTGAGCACCTCGTCGGTCGGGGCTCCGTTGATCCAGTTGACCATTCCCTTCCAGAAGGTGCCGGCGCCCACGGAGCCGGGCATCAGGTCGGAGGCGTCAAAGCGGAAGGTGGTCTCCGGGTCCTGAAGGATCTTGATGGCTTCCTGCAGGATGGGGCTCTTCGCGTTGGCCGGGTCCAGACCCGAGTTGGCGCTGATGACTCCACCAAGGCTCACCCGGCTGTTCGCCCAGTCGTCGCTGGAGAGGTACGTCTGAACGGCCTGGGTGTCGGCATCATCCGCGAATGCGGCGACGATCTCGCCACCACCGGTCACGGCCTGGCTGCCGGCCTCTTCGGCCGGGGTGATGAAGGCCCAGACGTCACCGTCGGGACCGACCTCTCCGCCGGCATCCGTGATGAAGCCGTCGAAGAAGGATGCCTGGTGGTGCAGCGCGCAGGTTCCGGCGGCGAGCGGCGTGGCCACGTCACCGAACGGGGTGCTGTTGATCGAGCGGACGTCACCGAACGTGGCGTTGACGTTGGCCGGGTTCAGCAGGATTTCTCCGACGGAGTCGAAGGCGGCCTTGATTGCGGGGTCCGTGAACGGGATCTCGTTGGCAACCCACTTGTCGTAGGTCTCCGCTCCGGCCTGACGCAGGACGAGGTCTTCGACCCAGTCCGTGCCCGGCCAGCCGGTGGCGTCGCCCGAGCCGAATCCGGCGCACCACGGCGCGCTGCCGGTCTTCTCCTGGATGGTCTTCGTCACGGCGAGGAGTTCGTCCCAGGTCTCGGGAACTTCGACACCCCACTCGGTGAACTTAGCCGGGGAGTACCAGATGAAGCCCTTGACGCTGGCCATCAGTGGCGCGCCGTAGAACGTGTCCCCGACGGTGCCGTAGGCCTTCCAGTCCTTGGACCAGAACTCGTCGACGTTGTCTTCGACGGCCTTCGGGGCGGGCTTGAGGAAGTCGCGGCTGGCAAGGTCGGCCATCAGGCCGGGCTGCGGGAAGATCGCGATGTCGGGAGCACTGCCACCCTGGGCGCGGATGGCGATCTGGGCCTCGAACTCCTTCGACGCCTCGTACTGGATGTCGATGTTGTTCTCTTCTTCCCAGGCAGCCCAGGACTCCTCGAGGAGCTTGGCCTCGGTGTCACCGATGGTGCCGTAGACGGAGACGACGCCGTCGCCTTCAGCTCCGGAGTCGGTGTTCGTGCTGCCGGGGCCACCGGAACAGCCGGCCAGGGTCAGACCGGCGATCGCCGCAATGGCGATGGGTGCTGTGATTCGGCGGTGGAATGACCGCATTTTTCCTCCTCGTTGAGTTTGATGAAGATGCGCCGGGGATATCCCCGGACAAACACCCAGGTGCTGCAGGAACAGCTTGTGTGCCGAAAACGATCAGATAAGGAACCGGTTCCACACCACAAGTTACGGTACGCCGGGCCGAATCGCAAGATCAAATTTGTCACGGAATGGCAAAGATCGCACTCCCTCCACGTAATCTTCGAAAGTTCGTTCGCCGGGACGTGTCGCATTCCGGCGCATATAGTGGAACCGGTTCCAGCGGGCCTGCCAGAGCTGTACAGTGTTGGAAACGGGTCCAAGGGCGGAGGCTGGAATGAGCGCAATTGCGGATGTCGCACGCCTCGCCGGCGTCGCGAAGGCCACAGCCTCCCGTGCCCTGAGCGGTCGTGGCTATGTATCGGAGCAGACCCGGATCAAGGTCATCGCCGCAGCCAGGGAGATCGGTTACGTCGCGTCACCCAACGCGGCCAGCCTCGTCACCGGCCGAACCAAGAGCATCGGCGTGATCATCCCGTTCATCAGCCGCTGGTTTTTCTCCGAGGTTCTGGAAAGCATGGAACAGGCGCTGCTGGACGAGGGATACGACATGACCCTCTACAACCTGCCGGCACCCTCACCCGAACGGGAGCGGGTCTTCGAGTACTTCCTCGCGCGCAAACGCTTCGACGGAGTCATCTCGGTCGGTGTGGCGCTCAGCGATGAGGAGGTCACCCTGCTGCACCGCCTGGGCCGCCCGCTGGTTGGAATCGGCGGACCGATCCGCGGCGTGGACACGATCGCCATCGACGACGTTGCCGCGGCCCGGCTCGCCACCGAGCACCTGCTCAGCCTGGGGCACACGGACATCGTGCACATCGGCGGCAGCAAAGAAGACGAGATGGACTTCCAGGTGCACAGCAACCGGCTCACCGGTTTCTACGCCGCCATGAGCGCCGCCGGCCTACCCACCGAACGCTCGGGCCTGTTCTACGCCTGCGAGTTCACGATGCCGGGCGGCTACGACGTGGGCCTCGCCGTGTTCGGCGACCCGCGCACCCGCCCCACCGCGGTCTTCGCCGCGAGCGACGAGATCGCGATCGGTTTGATCATCGCCGCCAGGGAATTGGGCATCCAGGTGCCGGCCGACCTGTCCGTGATCGGGATCGACGGACATCCGTATGCCGATATGTTCCGTCTGACCACCCTCGAGCAGCACCCGCGCACACAGGGCCGGCTCGCGGTGCAGGCCCTCCTGGCGGAATTGGAGAACCCCACTCAGCACGGCGACGAGGATCACCTGACCCGGCTGCCCACGAACCTGGTCATCCGCTCGAGCACCAGCGGCCCACGGCTCACCCACGGGGCCTGACCGCGCGTCGGGCCTGACGGATCGGGCAGAACGACAGAAGGCGCCGCATCCGATGGATGCGACGCCTTCTGTGTGAGCACGGCTTGCGCCGTCACGCCTCTACGAGAAGTAGAGAACCCCTCGCGGGGCCCCGACTACTTGAGGACGGCGGTGGCGCCGGCAGCTTCGAGAGCAGCCTTGCCCTTTTCAGCGGCTTCCTTGGAAACGCCTTCGAGGACGGCCTTCGGCGCGCCATCGACGACGGCCTTGGCCTCGCCGAGGCCCAGGCTGGTGAGCTCGCGCACAACCTTGATGACCTGGATCTTCTTGTCGCCGACAGCCTCGAGGATGACGTCGAAAGCGGACTGCTCTTCGACCTCTTCAGCGGGGGCGGCGGGACCGGCAGCGCCGGCAGCGGCGACCGGTGCAGCGGCGGTGACCTCGAAGGTCTCCTCGAACGCCTTGACGAACTCGGAGAGTTCGATGAGGGTGAGGCCCTTGAACTGTTCGAGCAATTCCTCGGTGGAAAGCTTTGCCATGATTTTTCTCCCTATAGTTTCTTAGTTACTCACCGCGATGCCAGGCAGATGCCTAGTTCGCGGACTCCTGCTTCTCACGCAGCGCGTCGATGGTGCGAACAGCCTTCGACAGCGGTGCGTTGAACAGATATGCGGCTCCGAACAGCGAGGCCTTGAATGCGCCGGCCAGCTTGGCCAGCAGCACTTCGCGGGACTCGAGGTCGGCGAGCTTGCCTACCTCTGCGGCGGTGAGCGGGTTACCGTCGAAGTAACCACCCTTCACTACCAGGAGAGGGTTTGCCTTGGTGAAGGCACGCAGGGTCTTCGCAACGGCGACAGGGTCTCCGTGAACGAATGCGATTGCGGACGGACCGACAAGCTCGTCGTCAAACGACGTGATGCCGGCGTTGTTCGCCGCAATCTTGGTCAGCGTGTTCTTCACCACGGCGTACGTGGCGTCCGCACTGATGGAAACGCGCAGCGACTTGAGCTGCGCAACAGTGAGACCGCGGTACTCGGTGAGCAGAACGGCGGTCGAGCTCTGGAATTTCTCCGTAAGCTCGGCGACCGTTGCTTCCTTGTTCGCCATGGCGCTCCTCTTGGTTTCATGTGCCGGTAGCCCGGGGAGCAGACATGAAAAAAGCTCCGACGCAGGCGCCGGAGCTGAGAGCGCATTCCGGAGGAATACAGTCTGACTTCGAATCCTGCGCGGGCCGTTCACGTGAATGAACCTTCGATTGCCTGTGCATTTCTACACGGCAATAACCGGCGGTCTTTGGCTGCCGCCCACGATACGGGATGGAGGAGGCCGGTGCAAATCGGCATCCGTTGCCCCTCAGCTCAGGAGAGGGGAAGGGTGACGCGGAAGCAGGTGAAGCGCGGGCGGCTCTCGACCTCGATCTCGCCCTGGTGCGCGGCCACGACCGCGTGGACGATGGCCAGGCCGAGGCCCGTGCTGCCTGTTCCCCGGTAGCGCGTGCTGTCGCCGCGGGCGAAACGCTCGAACAGTGTGGACCGGAGGTTCTCGGGGATGCCGGGGCCGTCATCCGTCACCGTCACGATGACGCGGTCGTTCTGGCGAACGAGGGCCACGTCGACCGTGGTCTCGGGGGGCGTGTGGATGCGCGCGTTGGCGAGCAGGTTGGCGAACACCTGGTGCAGCCGCGCGGCATCACCGACGTTTTCCACCGGCTCGTCGGGCAACTCCAGGCCCAGCACCCGTCCCGGGCCGGCGGCGTGGGCGTCACTGACGACGTCCACGAGCAGCCTGGTCAGGTCGACCGGACCGCTGACCAGCTCCCGGCCCTCGTCGAGACGGGCGAGGAGCAGCAGGTCTTCGACCAGGCCGGTCATCCGCACCGACTCCGACTCGATCCGCCCCAGGGAATGGAGAGCGTCCGGCGGCAATTCCTGGTCGGAGCGGCGGGTGAGTTCGGCGTAGCCGCGGATCGACGCCAGTGGCGTGCGCAGCTCGTGGCTGGCGTCGGCGACGAACTGGCGCACCTTGCGTTCGCTGGCCTGACGGGTCTCGAGCGCCACGTCGACGTGGTCGAGCATGCGGTTCAGCGCCGATCCCACCCGGCCGACCTCGGTGCGGGGGTCGGTGTCGGCGACCGGTACCCGGTCGACGAGCGAGACCTCCCCCCGGTCCAGGGGGAGCTCAGACACCCGCGCCGCCGTCTCGGTCACGCGCACCAGAGGGCGCAGGGCGAGCCGCACGATCCAGGTGGCCAGAATCGCGACGATGAGGATTCCGACCAGGGAGACCACCGCGATGATGATGCCCAGCTGGGTGACCGTGTTCTGCACCCCGGAGAGCGGCAGGCCCACCAGGTAGAGGGTGCCGTTACCGTTCGTGTCGGCCCTGACCCGGTAGCTGCCGGCGTCTTCGCCGAGGTGCACCGTCACCGCGGTCGATTCCCGTATCTGTTCGGCCAGCAACTGCACCTGCTCACCGGTCAGCTTGGCGATATCCCCGCTCTCCTCCTCCGTGTAGCCGGCCGTGACGGTCGAGCCGTCGTAGACCAGGGCCAGTGTTCCGGGCTGCTGGGCCGGACCGGACAGAATCATTTGCGCCGTCGGTGTGATGAATGCCCCGTTGCCGCCCTCGTCGTCCGCATCCCGACGCACGTCGATCACGGCGCCTGAACGGTCCGACGCGCTTTGCAGCTGCTGGTCGAGGCCGTCGATCAGGGAGGCACGGAGAATGGCGACGCTGACCATCCCGATACCGATGCTGACGAGGGCGAGGAGGCCGACGACGGCGAGCACCAGCCGCCGGCGCAGGGTCCACGGCGCGCGTGGCCGGCGAGCGCCCGGCTCGCGGGGAGAATTCGGGGTCACGAGGCGGTCTTCAGCATATAGCCGGCGCCACGCACCGTGTGGATCATCGGCATGCGGCCGGCATCGACCTTCTTGCGCAAATAGGAGATGTAGATCTCGACGACGGAGGATTTGCCGCCGAAGTCATAGCTCCACACCCGGTCGAGGATCTGGGCCTTACTGAGCACCCGCCGGGGGTTGCGCATCAGGAAGCGCAGCAGTTCGAATTCGGTGGCGGTCAGCTCAATCACGTCTCCCCCACGAAACACCTCGTAGCTGTCCTCGTCGAGGGTGAGGTCGCCGACCGAAATGCGGGGATCCATAGAGTCGGCCACGGTGAGGGTGGACCGGCGGATGAGCCCGCGGAGCCGGGCGACGACCTCTTCGAGGCTGAACGGTTTGGTGACGTAGTCATCGCCGCCGGCCGTCAGGCCCTTGAGCCGGTCGTCGAGGGAGTCCTTGGCCGTGAGGAAGAGCACGGGCGTCTCGTGGCCGGTCGCCCGCATGCACTGCAACACCTGCAGGCCGTCGATGTCGGGCAGCATGACGTCGAGCACGATCGCATCCGGCCGGAATTCGCGGGCGATCGTGAGCGCCTGACGCCCCTCGCCGGCCGTGCGCACCTCCCAGCCCTCATAGCGCAGCGCCATCTGGAGCAGATCGGTCAGCGTGGGTTCGTCGTCGACCACGAGCACCCGGATGGCGCTGCCGTCCGCCCTGGTCAGTCGCGGTGCGCGGACCGCTCGCTCGTTCTCGCTCTGCTCATGATCACCAGTATCCGAGTGTTGGCTATGAATCGGCTATGCGCAGTCTTGGTGTCTGCTGTGACGCGAAAGCGTCATCCGTCCGCTGTCGCCCCGCAGCCAGAGCGCGACGGCTGATGCCGCCCGGCGTGGGCAGGCCCGGCGAACAGGCACAATGGAACAGTGACGAACCAGCTGCTCTCCCTGTTCGATGAGGAGGTGCATCCGTCGCCCGCCGCCGCCCGGCCGGTGGCGCCCCTGGTCGCCGCGGCGCACCTCCGGCGCATCGTTGCCGATTCCACCGACCGGGTGACCTGGCTGCGGGCCCGCGCCCAGGGGATCACGGCCACGGATGTCGCCAAGCTCGCCACCCCGAAATCGCTGCAGACCGCGGTCTACGACAAGCTCAACGGCAGCAACTTCAACGGCAACAGCTTCACGGACCACGGGCGCGCCCGGGAGCCCGAGATCGCGGCCTGGGTGCTCGGGCGCTACGGCATCGAGCCCAGCACGGCCCTGTTCCACGCGGCCCACCACCGGCGGCACCTGGCCACCCCCGACGGCGTCGGCACCGGTTCGGGCCAGGGAGCCGGCGGCCTTGAGCTGGCCGAGATCAAGACGACGAGCAAGGCCTGGCGCAGCATCCCGCGCTCGTACCTGCGTCAGGTGTGGTGGCAGCAGTACGTGCTCGGCGCCGAGCGCACCCTGCTCGTCTGGGAGCAGCACCAGGACTTCGTGCCCGTGAACGCCGAGCCCGAGTGCCGGTGGATCGACCGTGACGAAGACCAGATCGCGATCCTGGTGGGGTATGCCAACAACCTGATCGCCCTGCTCAACCAGCAGACCACCTCGGGTCCACCGCCCGCGCAGGCCTGACCGGTCGTCCACCGGTGTCGCAGCGCGCGGATGCCCGCGGGAAAGCCGCGTGCCGGGTGTCGCAGGCGGCTTTCCCCTCGGCGTCACGCCACTACTGATCGAGCAAGTTCGCGCCGCTTCGGGTGCGGTACGACTTTTTCAGAAGAGCCGGGCGGAGTGCTGAGTACTGGCTCGGTGGGGGTACGGACCGAACCCAAGAGAGACCGGATGCGGGAAACCAGGGACTCTTCCTCACACCGGGGTCGGTCCCCCTTTATGTGGACAGACTATGCGCCCGGCCCCCCTTCCAGCCAGACCTCCCCGCCACCAGATTCGGCCTCCTGCACCCCCAATTCGAGGCACACCGGGATGGGCCTGTTTGTTCCGGTTGTGCCCCGGCGACGTGCAACCCACGAGAGAATGGGCAGATGGGAAACGCCACGAATCACCCACCGACCATGCGCGCCCTCGTGATCGACCGCCCCGGCCCGGCCGACGAGCTGCACCTGGCCGAGGTGGACGCCCCGATCGCGATTTTCGATGAACTCCTGGTGCGGGTCGTCGCCGCCGGACTCAACCCGATCGATGCCAAGACCAGGGCCGGCGGCGGCGTCACCAAGGCCATCCCCGCCTACCCGGCCGTGCTCGGACTCGATTTCAGCGGGGTCGTGGTCAGCGCGCCCTACGAGGCGTTCCCGCTGCAGCCCGGGGACGCGGTCTTCGGGATCGCCCGCGTGCCCCGCACCCCCGGCAGCTACGCCGAGCTGGTGACCGTCTCCAGCCTGAACGTCACCCGCAAGCCCGTGCGGCTCAGCCACGTCGAGGCGGCCGCCGTACCGGTGGCGGCGCTCACCGCGTGGGGCATGGTCGTCGACTTGGCCGCGGCGGCTCCCGGGCAACGGATGCTGATCCACGCCGGCAGCGGCGGGGTCGGCCATTTCGCCGTGCAGTTCGCCAAGGCCTTCGGCGCCCACGTGACCGCGACCGGGTCGACCCGCAACCTCGATTTCCTGCGCGAGCTCGGCGCCGACGACGTCATCGATTACACCCAGACCCGATTCGAGGATGTGCTCTCCGGGCTGGACGCGGTGATCGACCTGGTCGGCAATGTGCACGACGACACCGGCACCCGGTCGCTCGGCGTGCTGCGCCCCGGCGGCATCCTGGTGAACGCGCCGACCGGAAGCTGGCCGACCATGGCGGCGGAGGCCGCGGCGGCAGGAATCCGTGCGACCGGTTTCAAGGTGGCGCCCTCCGGGCACACCCTCGACTTCATCACCGAACTCATCGACGACGGTGCCGTTCGGGTGCACGTGGACCGGGTGTTCCCACTCGCGGACGGCGCGGCGGCGCACCGCCTGATCGAGGAGGGGCACACCCGCGGCAAGATCGTGCTGCGGGTGACGGATGACCCGACCGGCTCTTCTGCCGGCTCCGCCTCCGCCGGGCCGCGCTCGTGAGCGGCGACGGCCCGTCCCTCGTCTGGTTCCGAGACGACCTGCGCCTCGCGGACAACCCGGCCCTGCAGGCCGCGCTCGAACGCGGCAAGCCGATCGTGACGGTGTACGTGCTGGATGAGGAATCCGCCGGGATCCGGCCGCTCGGCGGCGCCGCCCGGTGGTGGCTTCACGAAAGCCTCACCTCACTGGCCGACTCGCTGGAACGCCTCGGCGGCCGGTTGACGCTGCGCCGGGGGCCGGCCGAGGACATGATCATGGCGCTCGCGGCATCCGTCGGCGCCGACGCCGTCTTCTGGAACCGCCGCTACGGCGCCGCCGAGCGCGAGGTGGACACCCGGATCAAGTCGGGCCTCACCGCGGCCGGAACGGAGGCTCGCAGCTTTGCCGGCGCGCTCCTGTTCGAGCCGTGGACGATCCAGACCGGCCAGGGCGGCACCTACTCGGTGTTCACCCCCTTCTGGCGGGCGTGCACGGCCGGCCCGCCGCCGCGCGCACCCTACCCCGCACCCGAGTCGATCCCCGGATTCCCCGGAGAGATCTCCTCCGACGCACTCGACGACTGGGGCCTCCTGCCGACCCGGCCCGACTGGGCGGCCGGGCTGCGGGCCACCTGGCAGCCCGGCGAGGACTCCGCTCACCGCCTGCTCGAGATCTTCCTCAGCGAGTCCCTCAGCCGATACGGCGACGAGCGTGACGAGCCGGCGCAGGCCGTCACCTCGCGACTCTCGCCCCATTTGCGCTGGGGCGAGATCAGTCCATTCCAGATCTGGCATGCGACCGAGCGGGCCCGGATCGGCCTCACCGGGCCCGCCCAGGCCAGTGCGACCCGATTCCTTACCGAGATCGGCTGGCGGGAGTTCAGCTACCACGTGCTGTTCACCAACCCCACCCTCGCCACCGTCAACCTGCGGCCCGAATTCGACGCTTTCCCCTGGCCGAAACTTGACCAGCGCGTGCTCGAAGCCTGGCAGCGCGGCCGCACCGGGATCTCGCTCGTCGACGCCGGCATGCGAGAACTCTGGCGCACCGGCAGCATGCACAATCGAGTGCGCATGGTGACGGCATCGTTCCTGATCAAGAACCTGCTGATCGACTGGCGGCTCGGCGAGCAGTGGTTCTGGGACACCCTCGTCGACGCCGACGCCGCGAGCAACCCGTTCGGCTGGCAGTGGGTGGCCGGTTCCGGCGCCGACGCCGCCCCCTATTTCCGGGTCTTCAACCCGGAGCTGCAGGCGAAGAAGTTCGATCCAAACGCGGAGTACATCCGTCAGAACGTGCCGGAATACGGCACGGATGCCTACCCGGCCCCGATCGTCGACCTCGGCGAGACGAGACGGGCGGCCCTCGCCGCCTACGAGCAGATCAAGGGGATGAAGGAGCAGTCGATCGCGGCCCGCGCGGCCGGGGCGGAGGGCACCGGTTAGAGCGCCCGCTCCAACACGAAGTCGTCCTCGTACCGTTCGCCCACCAGGAAGCGCTTCTCGCCGACCGTGACGAACCCGTTCTTCTCGTAGAAGCGAATGGCCCGAGCGTTCTCCTGGTTCACGCCCAGCCAGCTGCCGGCCGCGCCCCGCGCCCGGGCGGCGTCCAGGGTCGCGTTCATCAGGGCCGCCGCCACCCCGCGGCCGTGCGTCTCGGCGCGCAGGTAGCACTTGCTCAGTTCCGCCGTGGGTCGGATCGTGGCCGCCGCCCGCGCATCGTCATCGGCCGGCTCGGCGAATACGAGCATCGTGTAGCCGAGCATGACCCCGGCCTCCCCGGCCACTTCAGCCACGAGAATCAGCCGGTCCGGGTCGGCCAGGTAGGCGTCGAAGTTGCCCTCCGCGAGCACGTCACGCAGGAACGCGGCGATGGCCTCGGCCGAGGTGTGTGGCGGGCAGGCGAGCGCGAAGGTGGCGACGGCCAGCTCGGCCAGCGCCGCGGCATCCGTCGCCATCGCCGTGCGAATCTCGATCACCGATCCAGCTTATCGACGCCCCCACCAGCCCACCACTGCACGCGAGAGCGCGCACGATGCCCCCTCAAACTGCTGAACGGGCTGAGTGCGCGCTTTCGCGGCCAAGGGCTACAGGTAGCGGGCGTACGCTCCCACGGTCAGGAACGTCGGGAACTCGGGCTCGAGCGCGCATGCCCGGAACACCTCGAGCGCGTCGTCGAACCGGTCTCCGGGCGTGCGCTCGAGTGCCTCGTACACGTCGACGAGCTGTTCCTCGACCCAGGTTTCGTCGATCCGGATGCCCTCGGCGGTGATCGCGTTGTGGTGGATCCACTGCCAGAGCTGTGAGCGGGAGATCTCCGCGGTCGCGGCGTCCTCCATCAGGTTGTCGATGGCCGCCGCGCCGACGCCGCGCAGCCAGGACTCGATGTAGCGCAACCCGATCGTGAGGTTGTCGTGAACGCCGGCCTCGGTGATCTGCCCGCCGACGGACTCCACGTCGAGCAGCTGGGCGGCCGTGACGCTCACCTCGGCGCGGGTGCGGTGCAGCTGGTTCGGCTGGTCGCCGAGCACCTGGTCGAACTCGGCCTGCGCCGTCGGGATGAGGTCCGGGTGCGCCACCCAGGTGCCGTCGAAGCCGTCGGTGGCCTCGCGCTTCTTGTCGGCGGCCACCGCCTCCAGGGCACGCCGGGTGACCTCCGGATCCCGCCGGTTCGGGATGAACGCGCTCATCCCGCCGACGGCATACGCCCCGCGCCGGTGGCAGGTCGACACCAGCAGCTCGGTGTACGCGCGCATAAAGGGCACGGTCATCGTGATCTGCTTGCGGTCGGGGAAGACGAACCGGCTCCCGCGGGTGCGAAACGTCTTGATGATGCTGAAGATGTAGTCCCAACGCCCGGCGTTCAGGCCGGCGCAATGGTCACGCAGCTCGTAGAGGATCTCCTCCATCTCGAACGCGGCCTGGATCGTCTCGATCAGCACGGTGGCGCGGATGGTGCCGTACTCGATGCCGAGACGGTCCTCCGAGTGACTGAAGATGTCGTCCCAGAGACGGGCCTCGACGTGGCTCTCGAGCTTCGGCAGGTAGAAGTACGGTCCGCTGCCGCCCGCGATCAGGTGCTGCGCGTTGTGGAAGAAGTACAGCCCGAAGTCGACGAGGCTGCCGGACGCGTTCGTGCGGCGGTTCGCGCGGTCGACGAACGTCAGGTTCTTCTCCACCAGCTGCCAGCCGCGCGGGCGCATCACGATGGTGGGCGTGGCGCCGGTGGCGTCGCCGGTGACGGCGTACTCCTTGCCCTCCGGGCTGGTGAAGCTCAGCTGACCGCGCACCTGGTCGAACAGGGTCAGCTGGCCCTCGACGACGTTCGCCCAGGTGGGGCTGGTGGCGTCTTCCTGGTCGGCCAACCAGACCTTCGCGCCGGAGTTCAGCGCGTTGATGGCCATCTTGCGGTCGGTCGGCCCGGTGATCTCCACCCGGCGGTCCACCAGCCCGGGGCCCGCGCCGGCAACCGTCCAGGTGAGGTCACGACGGATGTGCGCGGTCTCGGTGAGGAATCCCGGGTCGCGCCCGTTGGCGGCATCCACGCGCTTGCGCAGTCTCGTCGCCAGCAGGTCCTGCCGCGTACCGGCGAACCGGTCGTGCAGCTCGGCCAGGAATACCAGCGCCTCCGGCGTGAGGATCTCCTCGTAGCGCGGACCGAGATCGCCGGTGATCTCGAGGTGCGGTTCGATGGTGGCGAAACTGCCGGTGTTCGTGGTCAGACTGGCGGCCTGGACCTGGTCGGATGTCGCCAGGGGCGGGGTGTTCATGGGCTGAGCTCCTTCGGAAGTTGAACGGGGAGTGCTGCGTGACTGGCGCCGCCTGGGGAGAGCGCCATTGCTTGCCTGATTCCCACTGTGGACCAGGGGACCCGGTCACGCCGTTGCCGGCATAACAGAAGAACAGCAGTTCTTCTGGCTACGAGAAGTTATCCCCGGAGTGTGTGAGCATGGGGCATGGTCACCGTCGATCCCGCCCTCCGCTCCTCCCTGTCCGCGGCCCCTCCCGAGGAGGCAGGGCTCGATGCGCTCACCCTGGGGCGGCGCATCCGTGAACTGCGCACGAACCGGCGGATGACCCTGGACACACTCGCGGCCGCCATCGACCGGGCACCCTCGCAGGTGTCGATGATCGAGAACGGCAAGCGCGAGCCGCGCCTGTCGATGCTGCGCACCATCGCGAACGCTCTCGGCACCACGGTGGACGACCTGTTGAAAACGGATGCCCCGTCCGAGCGGGCGGCGCTGGAAATCGCCGTCGAGCGGGCTCAGCGGGGCCCCGTCTTCACCGCCCTCGGACTGCCGCATATCCGCGTTGGCCGGGGAACGAGCGACGAAACATTGCAGACACTGCTGAGCCTGCACAACGAGATCCTGCGCCTGCACCGGGAGCGGGCGGCAACCCCGGAGGAGGCCCGGCGAGCGAACGTGGAGCTGCGAGCCACCATGCGGGCCCGGGACAATTACTTTCCCGAGCTCGAGGCTCAGGCGCAACGCCTGCTCGCCGCGGTCGGCCACACCGGAGGGCCGGTTTCCCACCAGGTGGTGGCCGATATGGCGACCCACCTCGGCTACTCGCTGCACTACGTGGGCGACCTACCGAACTCGACCCGCTCGGTGACGGACAAGCGCAACCGGCGCATCTACCTGCCCACCGAGCAGTCGGCGTCCCGCGACTCCCGCTCCCCCATTCTGCAAGCGTTCGCCACCCTGCTCTGCGAACACGAGGAGCCCGGAAACTATGCGGAATTTCTGTCTCAGCGGGTGGAGACCAACTATCTGACCGCGGCCATCCTGCTGCCCGAAAAAGACACCGTGAAACTCCTTACCGAGGCGAAGACCCTGCGACGTATCTCGATGGAGGATCTGCGGGACGCCTTCGCGGTGTCCTATGAGACGGCGGCGCACCGGTTCACGAACCTCGCCACCGCCCGGCTCGGCATCCCGGTGCACTTCATGAAGGTGCACGAGTCCGGCACCATGATCAAGGCGTACGAAAACGATTCGGTGCGCTTCCCGAGTGACGCGCTCGGCGCGGTCGAGGGCTCGACGGTCTGCCGCAACTGGACCGCACGCACGGTCTTCCACGTCGCCGACCGGTTCAGCCCCTGGTACCAGTACACCGACACCCCGAGCGGTACCTTCTGGTGCACCTCGCGGATCGAGAAGGCCAAAGAGGGTGACTACTCGGTCAGCGTGGGCGTGCCGTTCACGCACGTGAAGTGGTTCCGCGGCCGCGAAACCACCAACCGGGCCGTGTCCACCTGCCCCGACGAGTCGTGCTGCCGCCGCGCGCCGGACGAGCTCTCGGAGCGCTGGTCCGGGCAGTCCTGGCCGGCCGCGCGCACGCCCACCAGCCTGCTCGCCGCCCTGCCCACGGGCACCTTCCCGGGCGTCGACCAGACCGAGGTGTTCCAGTTCCTGGAGTCGCACGCGCCGGTGAGATGAGGGCGGGGCGGGCGCATGGCCGACGGGGCCGCGCCTGAGATGATGAACGAGTAGCAGAGCCGCGCCGAACAAAGGACGATCCGTGGGAACGACCATTTTCGAGCGGGCCAGGCCCGCCGCATCCGTCATCGCAGGCGCCCTCGCCGACACCCGCTCCGCGCCGTTCTGGCTGGACGACGTGTCTCCGCAGACCGGCTACCCGACCCTCCTGGCCGACCTCGACTGTGATCTCGCCATCGTCGGCGGCGGCTACCTCGGACTCTGGACCGCCGTGCTGGCTCAGCAGGAAAACCCGGGCGCTCGCGTGGTGCTGCTCGAGGCGCGCACGATCGGCTGGGCTGCGTCGGGCCGCAACGGCGGTTTCTGCGAAGCCAGCCTGACCCACGGCGAGGAGAACGGCCGACGCCGCTGGCCGACGGAGATCGACCGGCTCACCGAACTCGGCCTCAAGAACCTCGACGAGATCGAGCGGGCCGTCACCGAGCTCGGGCTGAACTGCGACTTCGAGCGCACCGGCGCCATCGACCTGGCCGTCGAGGAGCACCAGGTCGACTGGCTGCGTGGGGAACCGACCGGATCTGACAGCGTATTCCTGGATGCCGCGGCCCTGCGCGCCGAGGTCGGCTCGCCCACATACCTGGCCGGCATCTGGCACAAGCGAAGCAACGCGCTCGTGCACCCGGGCAAGCTGGCCACCGAGCTCGCCCGGGTCGCCACCGAACTCGGGGTCGAGATCTTCGAACACACCCCGGTGACGAACCTGGACACGCAGGGACTCACGCCGGCGCAGGGCACCCGGCTCCGCACCGAGTCGGCTGTGGTGCGTGCGACGAAGACCGCACTGGCGACCAACGTTTTCCCCTCGCTGCTGGCCCGCAACCGCCTGTCCACGGTGCCGGTCTACGATTACGTGTTGATGACCGAGCCGCTGTCGCCCGTTCAGCTCACCGCCATCGGCTGGCAGAACCGGCAGGGGCTGAGCGATCTGGCCAACCAGTTCCACTACTACCGGTTGAGCGCCGACAACCGCATTCTCTTCGGCGGCTACGACGCGATCTACCACTACGGAGCCCGGGTGCGGAGCGGCTACGAGAACCGCCCGGAAAGCTTCCAACGACTGGCCGGCCACTTCTTCACCACATTTCCGCAGCTGGCCGGGCTGCGCTTCAGCCACCAGTGGGCCGGCGCCATCGACACGTCGACCCAGTTCTGCGCGTTCTATGGCACGGCCCGCGGCGGACGGATCAGCTACGCCGCCGGGTTCACCGGCCTGGGCGTGGCCGCGACGCACTTCGCGGCGAAGGTCATGCTCGACCAACTGGCGGAGCGCAGGACCGAGCGCACCCAGCTGGAGATGGTGCGCGGGCGGCCACTCCCGTTCCCACCGGAGCCCCTCGCTTCGATGGGCATCCAGACCACGCGCTGGTCACTCGACCGCGCCGACCACAACCGAGGCCGCCGCAACATCATCCTGAAGACGCTCGACGCGCTGGGCCTCGGCTTCGACTCGTAGGGCTCGACAGCGCGCGTCGCACTCGGTGCGCGGCGCACGAACTGGTCAGCCGAACTGACCGCACCGCAGCTCGGGGCGCGCCCCGTCCGGCACGTCCAGCCCGTCCGGCACGTCCCACCGCTCAGCGGCCCGGTGTTACCGGAATCTTTTTCCCACAAGACACCAGAGTTGTATGCAACAGTGCCCCAATTCAGGGTTCAACTCAGAGAAATATGGAATTCTGAGCACAGGGATTCGAGGAGATTGCATACAGTAAAACCCAATGGATCGAGTTCGGAACGGAGGGATGAGTCGTGAAGTCTTCCCTCCCCTCCTGGCAACCCCCCGGCGCACCTCATTGCTCCCCCGCCCCGTCGGCCCCGACGTCGGCCGACGATGAGCCCGTTCCCTCCGACGGATTCCGCGCCACGGCCCTGCTCGACCTGCGCGGTCTGCAGATTACCGAGAGCGCCCAGACGGATGCCCCGGTGCTGGCCACGGGCATCTCCCTCTCGGTGGCGCGGGGTGAGGTCATCGGCCTGGTCGGTGTCACCGGTTCCGGGGCACGCGAGATCGCCCTGGCCATCGCGGCCCGGCTGCCCGAGCCGGCGGTAATCGCGGCCGGCTCCATCCTGATCGACGGCATCGAGCTTGTCGGGGCATCGCGGCGCACCCTCAACCGGCTGCGCGACACGAAAATCTCTCTCATTTCCCCTACCGGGCCGACGGGCCTGGCCCCGGACCAGGTCATCGGCCGCCAGCTTGCCCGAACCCTGCGCCGGACAGGGGGTCTGTCCCGAACGGATGCCGCCCGGCATGCGCTGGAACTCCTCGAGATGGTCGGGCTGCCGGATCCGCGGGCGACGTCGCTGGTGGTTCCGACCCAGCTCGAACCGACCGCGCTGCTCCAGGTGACGATCGCGTCAGCGCTCTCACAGCACCCGGACATCCTGATCCTGGACGAGCCGACCCGCGCCGTCGAGGCTGCGGGCGAGCCCTCCGCACTGGAGGTCTGCCGCGGGTTCCTCCAGGAATTCGGACTGTCGATCATCGTGGTCTCCCGGAACCTCGGCCTGGTGGCCGCCACCTGCGACCGAATAGCGGTCGTGGAAGCGGGACGGGTCGTCGAGCAGGCTTCGGCGGCCGAGATCCTCGCTTCACCGCGGCATCCGCACACCCACAGCCTGCTCGAGGCGGCCCGCTCCGCGCGCGGCTGACTGGTTCCGGTTAGGCCGGTTCCGTCCCCGATCCGGACCGACCCGGCGACACGGCGTTGCGCGCTGCGAGGATGTGCGAGCGCATGGCGACTTCGGCCCAGAGTGCGTCTGCCGACCGCAGCGCCGTGAGGATGTCGCGGTGCTGGTGGTTGCTGCCGGCCCGGAAGGCGGCGGCGTCGCGGCGGAAGAGCGAGGCCATCATCGGGGCGCGGCCGACGGACGCGGTCAGGACCATCAGCTGGGTGACGCCCGACGCGGCCACGATGATGCGGTGGAATTCGGCGTTGAGAACGCCCAGCCGGTCGATGCCCTCGGCGTCGGCCCGGCACACGAACTTTTCCATGGCGTCAATCAGGAGGGCCAGCCGGTCGAGGTCGGCCGGCTCGATCCGCGCCGCCGCGAGGCCCGCCGCCCTGCTCTCGAGGGCCGCGCGAAGAAAATACGTCTCGCGGATCTGCTCGGTGGTCCATTCCACGACCGTGGCACCCCGGTTCGGCACGAACTCCACCAGGCCGGCCTCGTCGAGGCGGCGCAGCGCCTCGCGCACGGGGGTGCGGCTGACGCCGAGTTCCTGGGCCAGCGCCGTCTCCCGCAGCGTGGCCCTGGCGGGCAATTCCCCCGAGAGGATGCGCGCACGCAGGTTCGCGAACACGGTCTGTCCCCCCGTCACCCCCACTGTGCCCCTCCCCCGTCGATTGGCCTGACGGCCAATCCGCTTGCCACTATGTCACACCGCGGCCTCAGGAGAACGCGTTCAGGCCGGTCAGGGCCCTCCCAAGCACGAGCTGGTGGATTTCGTCGGTGCCCTCATAGGTGCGCACCGATTCCAGATTCGCCAGGTGGCGCATCACCGGGAATTCGCTGGTGATGCCGTCGCCGCCGAGGATGACGCGGGCCTCGCGGGCGATCTGGATCGCCTCGCGTACGCTGTTGAGCTTGCCGATGCTGATCTGGGTGGGGGTCAGCGTGCCGCGCTCCTTGAGCCGACCGAGGTGCAGGGCCAGCAGCACCCCCTTCTCGTATTCCACGAGCATGTCGGCGAGCTTGGCCTGGATCAACTGGGTGGCCCCGATCGGTTTGCCGAACACCTCACGGGTCTTCGCGCGCAGGATGGCGGCGTCGAGGCAGCTGCGGGCGGCGCCCATGGCCCCCCAGACGATGCCGAAGCGCGCCTCGTTGAGGCAGCCGAACGGCCCGGACAGCCCGGCAGCGCCGGGCAGGATCGCATCGAATGGCACCTGCACGGCGTCCAGGTGCACATCGCACTGGATCGACGCCCGCATCGAGAGCTTCTTGCCGATGGGGGTGGCGGTGAAACCGATACTGTCGGTCGGAACCAGGAAGCCGCGCACACCGGCATCCGTTTGGGCCCAGACGATCGCGACGTCGGCGATGCTGGCCAGGCCGATCCAGCGTTTGGCACCCTCGATCACCCAGCCGTCGGCGCCCCGGGTGGCAGTGGTCGTCATCGCGGCCGGGTCGCTGCCACCGGTCGGTTCGGTCAACGCGAAGCAGCCCACGAGCTGGCCGGCGGCCATGCCCGGCAGCCAGCGCTGCTTCTGCTCCTCAGACCCATACTTGTGGATGGCCGACATCGCCAGCGAGCCCTGCACCGAGACGAAGGTGCGCCAGCCGCTGTCAGCGGCCTCCAGCTCGAGGCAGACCAGCCCGTAGCTCACTGCCCCCGCGCCGGCGCAGCCGTACCCGGTGAGGTGCATGCCGAGGAACCCGGCCGCCCCGAGTTCAGGGATCAGCTCGGCCCGGAAGTGCTTCTCCTCGAAGTCGTCCTCGATGGTCGGCAGGATGCGATTGGTCGCGAAAGCGCGCGCCGCGCGCGCCCAGACGATCTCCTCCGGCTCGAGCAGGGTATCGAAGTCGAAAACGGTGTCGACCAGCGGGCTGGGCACAAGCGGGGTGGGGCGGGCTGCGGCGGTCACGAGAGTCCTTCGGGGGTCGGCGGAACACGAGCGAGATCTGGGCCTGGTACGGGGGCGAGCCAGTCGGCGCCCTCGTGCTCGCCCAGCCGCGGCGGGCACAGGCGGTAGGCGGCCGGGCGACCGGCGAGGTGGATGGGGTTGGCAACCTGGCGGCTGGTGCGGCCGGGCGCACCCAGTTCCACCACCGGGTCGAGCCCCAGCGCGGCGGCGAAGGCGAACGCCTCGTCGAGGGTGTTGACCTGGCCGGCCGGCACGCCGGCATCCGTCAGAACGCCCACCCAGTGCGCCGCTGGCTCGGGCCGAAGCCGGTCCTCAAGCATCTTTTTCAGCACCATGCGGTGCCGCACCCGGTCGGGGTTACCGCGGAACCGGTCGTCGTCGGCCAGGGCGGGAGCCCCGAGCAGTCGCACCAGGGTGCGGAACTGGCGGTCGTTGCCCACCGCGATCACCAGCGGCCGGTCGGCGGCGTCGAACAGCTCGTAGGGCGCGATGCTCGGGTGCGCATTGCCCATCCGGGTCGGTGACTGCCCGGTCGCGAGGGTGCCCGAGGCCTGGTTGGTCAGGGCGGAGAGGAGGGTGGTCAGCAGGTCCACCTCCACCCGGTGGCCGGCGGTCCCGCTCGCGTCGGTCGCGTCACGCGCACGCAGGGCGAGCAGGATGCCGCTGACCGCATTGAGTCCGGACAGCACGTCAACGAGGGCCACCCCCACCTTGCTCGGCTCTTCGTCCGGGCGACCGGTGACGCTCATCAGCCCGCCGACAGCCTGTACGAGCAGGTCGTAGCCGGGCAGGCGGGCGCCGGCCCCGGCACCGAAGCCCGTGATCGAGCAGTAGACCAGGCTCGGATTGACGGCCCGCAGCTGCTCGAAGCCCAGAGCAAACCGGTCCATCACGCCGGGCCGGAAGTTCTCCACCACGACGTCGGCGGTCTCGGCGAGTCGCCGGGCCACGGCCAGTCCCGCATCGGTGCCGAGGTCGCAGACGACGCTGCGCTTGTTGCGGTTCACCGACCCGAAGTAGGTGGAGTCCCCCTGCGCGTCGACCGGCGGCAGCCACTGCCGGGTGTCGTCGCCGGCCGGGCTCTCGATCTTGATCACGTCAGCGCCGAAGTCGGCCAGCATCATGGTGGCGTAGGGGCCGGCCAGTACCCGGGAGAAATCCGCGACCCGTAGGCCCGCCAACGGCTGCCCGGTTGCGTCCTGCGGCACGACCCACCTCTGTCCCCGTCGACTCGGACCACGGGACTCCGCCAGTGGCCGCTCTGAATCCGATCCTACCGGGCGGGTCGTGACCCGGAGGCAGGAACCGCGAACGGGAACTCTCGGTGAAAGTTGGATCCATCGGTTCCGCGCGTTCGCTCGCGGACAGCACTATGGTGAGCACATTCTCGCTCTCCGGCTCGATCGGAAAGGTTCCCATGTCATCACACGCGTCATCCCAGAAGAAAGGGCTCGGCGACGCCGAGCACCTCAAGGCCCTCGGCTACGAAGACACCTTCCATCGTTCGATGTCGCTCTGGGGCAATTTCGCCCTCGGCTTCACCTACCTCTCGCCGCTCGTCGGCGTCTACTCGCTGTTCGCCCTGGCCCTGAGCACGGGCGGGCCACCCGCGATCTTCTGGCTGGTGATCGTGGGCACCGGCCAGCTGCTGGTGGCACTGGTTTTCGGCGAGGTGGTGTCCCAGTACCCGATCGCGGGCGGTATCTACCCGTGGACACGTCGTCTCTGGGGCAAGAGGTACGCCTGGATGACCGCCTGGGTCTACGTCTGGGCGATGCTCGTCACGATCACCGCCGTCGCGGAATTCGGCAGCGGGTTCCTCGCCAGCCTGATCAACGCGCCCGTCACCAAAGAGGTCACGCTCGGGCTCTCGGTGCTCTTTCTCGTCGTGGCCTTCGCGTTCAACTTCTCCGGCACGAAGATGCTGGCCCGCGCGGCCCGGATCGGACTCGCTGCGGAATTGATCGGCGTGATCGGTCTCGGCCTCTACCTACTCCTTTTCCAGCGCAAGCAGGAGTTCAGCGTCTTCTTCGACACCCTGGGAGCCGAGGGTGACGGCAGTTACGCCACCGCGTTCCTCGGGGCCGCGCTCGCCGGACTGTTCCTGTTCTACGGCTTCGAAGCCTGCGGCGACGTGGCCGAGGAGGTGCCCGACCCGGCCAGAGGTATCCCCCGGGCCATGATCCTCACCATCCTGGTCGGCGGCGTCTCCGCCCTGTTCTCGTTCGGCGGATACGTCCTGGCCGCGCCGGACCTGCAGGCCGTGGTCGACGGGACCGACATCGACCCGATCCCCGCGATCCTGGACGCGACCCTCGGCACGGTCGGTGCCACTCTGTTCCTCATCGTGGCGATCACGGCCTTCCTGTCCTGCGTGCTCAGCCTGCAGGCCGCGGCCAGCCGACTGATCTTCTCTTTCGCACGAGACGGGATGGTCCCCGGCAAGACCTGGCTGGGCCAGGTGTCCCCGCGCACGGCAGTGCCGGTCAACGCACTGATCGTCGCGTCCACGATCCCGCTGTTGCTCTGCGTTCTGATCTACCTGGGCGGCAGCACGATCCTGACCCAGATCACGGCCTTCGCGGTGCTCGGCATCTATGTCGCATTCCAGGCCGTGGTTCTGGCCGCGCTCCGCCAGCGCTTCAAGGGGTGGCGTCCGGCCGGGCCGTTCAGCCTGGGACCACTCGGGTTCATCGTGAACATCATTGCCCTTGCCTACGGGATCTCCGCCATGATCCTGCTGGCGCGCCCGGGCACGACCGGGGTGTTCCTCGACGACTGGATCGTGCTGATCGGTTTGGCTGTTGTGATGGGCAGCGGCCTGCTCTACCTCTTCATCGCGAAACCGCACACCACCTCGCACCAGCCGGAGGGCGACGCGATCGCGGTCGCCGCGATGCTTCGCGCGCACCCGCAGAACACCGATCGGGACGACGCCGCACGCACAGACGCACGCCCCACGATGGCTAGCGAGTGAGCATCCGGTATTAACGAGGGAAGGGCCCAGTCTTTCGACGGGCCCTTCCTGGTGCAGCCGGGCTGCGGTGGAACTGACTAGATGCTGTTCACATCGAGCGCGATGCCGGGGCCGAACGTGGTCGAAACGGCACCCTTCATGATGTATCGGCCCTTGGAGGAGCTGGGCTTGAGGCGAACGATCTCCTCGAGAGCGGCGCTGATGTTCTCATTCAGCTGCTCGGCGGTGAAGGACACCTTGCCGACGACGAACTGCACGTTGGCGTGCTTGTCGACGCGGAACGCGATCTTTCCGCCCTTGATGTCGGACACGGCGCGCGCGACGTCAGGCGTCACGGTTCCGGTCTTCGGGTTCGGCATGAGGCCGCGCGGGCCGAGAACCTTACCGAGACGCCCGACCTTGCCCATGAGCTCCGGAGTCGAGACGGCGGAGTCGAACGAGGTGTAGCCGGCGGCCACCTTCTCGATGAGCTCGTCGCCACCGACCTCGTCGGCACCGGCAGCGATTGCCGCTTCGGCCGCGGGGCCCGTTGCGAAGACGATGACGCGGGCGGTGCGACCGGTGCCGTGAGGAAGGATGACGGTACCGCGAACCATCTGGTCAGCCTTGCGAGGGTCGACGCCGAGCTTGAGGGCGACCTCGACGGTCGAGTTGAAGTTCGCGGAGCCGGTCTCCCGGGCCAGGGTGACGG
Organism: Cryobacterium sp. TMT2-15-1; assembly: GCF_004402345.1. Lineage (NCBI taxonomy): Bacteria > Bacillati > Actinomycetota > Actinomycetes > Micrococcales > Microbacteriaceae > Cryobacterium > Cryobacterium sp. TMT2-15-1. Next base: position 42,196 of record NZ_SOGD01000036.1, read on the forward strand.
CCTCAGTCGGGGTGTAGAGCTTGTCTGCGTCGATCTTCTCGGCCGCGGCCCGGTAGGCCTTTGACTTCTGTGCCATGTTGAATCTCCTGTAAAACGAAATTGAGAGTGTGGTGCGAGCCTGGCTGGCTCTTCCACGTACTGCTGGTGGCGGGATGCCTGGGGAGGTGGTTAGGCCTCGACCGTGATGCCCATGGAGCGGGCGGTGCCGGCGATGATCTTCGACGCTGCGTCGATGTCGTTCGCGTTGAGGTCAACCATCTTGGCCTCGGCGATCTCGCGGACCTGGGCCCGGGTGAGCTTCGCAACCTTGACGGTGTGCGGGGTACCACTGCCCTTGGCGACGCCGGCCGCCTTCTTGATGAGCTCCGCCGCCGGCGGGGTCTTCAGGATGAAAGTGAATGAACGGTCGTCGTAGACGGTGATTTCCACCGGGATGACGTTGCCGCGCTGAGATTCCGTCTGAGCGTTGTACGCCTTGCAGAATTCCATGATGTTGACGCCGTGCTGACCCAGCGCCGGCCCGATGGGCGGTGCGGGGTTGGCGGCGCCGGCCTTGATCTGAAGCTTGATCAGACCGGTTACCTTCTTCTTCGGTGCCATTGTTCTTCCTTACTTTGTAATGACGAGCAGCCAGGGGCCGCTCTCCCGGTGGCCCGGACGGGCCCCGGTGAACTTGAATCCGTGGGGAGGGTGTTCAGACCCTTTAGAGCTTGGTGACCTGGTCGAAGCTGAGCTCGACCGGGGTTTCGCGCTCGAAGAGGGAAACCAGCACGATGAGCTTGCCGCTTTCCGCCTTGATCTCGCTGATCGATCCGGGCAGGCCCGCGAACGAGCCTTCCTTGATCGTGATCGTCTCGCCGATCTCGTAGTCGATCTCGGCCGGGAGGGCGCGGGTCGGGACCTTGCCGCCGTGTCCGCCGGTCTTGGCGGTGGGGACGTCCTGGATCTCGACGAGGCTCTTCAGCATGCCGAAGGCTTCCTCGAAGCGAAGCGGCGTGGGGTTGTGCGCGTTGCCGACGAACCCGGTGACGCCGGGCGTGTGACGCACCACGGACCAGCTGTCTTCGTTGAGGTCCATGCGGACGAGCACGTAGCCGGGGATGCGCACGCGGGTGACCATCTTGCGCTGGCCGTTCTTGATCTCGACGACGTCTTCCATCGGAACCTCGACCTGGTAGATGAAATCTTCCATGGCCATCGACTGCTTGCGGTTCTCGATGTTCGACTTCACGCGGCGTTCGAAGCCGGCGTAGGAATGAATGACAAACCACTTGCCGGGCTGGAAGCGCAATTCCTTGCGGAATTCTTCGTAGGGGTCTTCGGGGGTCTCATCCTCGGCGGCCTCGGCATCGACATCCGTTGCTTCTTCAACGTCGACTGCAACTTCGTCTTCCACGGCCTCGACGGCGGCCTCGGCCTCGTCGGCGGAGTCGATGTCGAGGGCCTCATCGACGAGAGCGTCGGCGTCGGGGTCAGCGGACTCGGCCAGCGCGTCGAGCGCGGCGTCGAGATTGACTTCGACGCCCATGCTCGGGTCGAACACGTGCACGGCGACCTGCTCGGCGGCCTCTACGGAGTCTTCTTCAGCGGCGAGGGTGTTGCCCTCCTGCGCCTCGTCCTCGGTGGGGGACTGCTCGGCGGCGGTGGCCCAGTCGACATCGTCGTGATTCGTGTCAGTCACTAAATTTCAATCCTTTTCTATTGCATGGGCACGAAACCGTGACCCAAACAGCGTTTGCCCTGAATTCTGCGGTGACTCTTCTTCTCTGATGCGTGGCTGCGACCGCTGGAAGCGGATGCGGCACCGGAAGCTGACTACCCGCCCGGCGTTCCGAACACGTAGGTGACGGCGAGCGCGAACACCCAGTCGAAGGCGGAAACGATGGCCATCATGATGACGACGAATACCAGCACGACACCCGTGTAGCTGAGGAGTTCCTTGCGGGTTGGAGTGACGACCTTGCGGAGCTCCGCCATGACCTGCTTGATGAACAGGGACATCCGAGCGAAAGGACCGCGCTTGGAATCGAGCGCGAGTTTCGCGTTTGCGACGATTTCCTCACTGGGTTCGTCGACAACTTTTCGGGCCACCAGATTACACCTTTCCTGTGCCGACGGAATGCCACCGACTTGCAGGGCGGACAGGACTCGAACCTGCAACCTGCGGTTTTGGAGACCGCTGCTCTACCAATTGAGCCACCACCCTATGGAACGAAATCAAGACTACCTCGTTACACTCGGACCTCGGAATGAACCGACAAGCGGGCGCAAAAAAGCATGGCAGAATTCAATTACCTCGTCGAGTCTAGGTCACCCGGGGGCCACTGTAAAGCCGAGACAGCCCCAGCAGAACGAGGCGGCCCCGTATGCTCGAAGCGTGGCCCACGAATCCAAGCGCATCTCTACCCGAATCGGCTCCATTGCGGAGTCCGCGACCCTCAAGGTGGACGGCAAGGCGAAGGCCCTGCAGGCCGCCGGCCGGCCGGTCATCAGTTTCGCCGCGGGCGAGCCTGATTTCCCCACCCCGGAGCACATCGTCGAAGCCGCCCTACTGGCGGTCCGCGACCCGAAGAACCACCGGTACACTCCGGCGGCCGGGCTGCCCGACCTGCGTGAGGCCATTGCGGCCAAAACGCTCCGTGACAGCGGCCTGGCGATCTCGCCCAGCCAGGTGGTCGTCACCAACGGCGGCAAGCAGGCCGTCTACCAGGCCTTCGCCACGCTGCTCGACCCGGGCGACGAGGTGCTTGTGCCCACCCCGTACTGGACCACCTACCCGGAGTCGATCCGGCTGGCCGGCGGCGTGCAGGTCGACGTCTTCGCCGGCAGTGATCAGAGCTACCTCGTCACCGTCGAGCAGCTCGAGGCGGCGCGCACGCCGCGCACCAAGGTGCTGCTGTTCGTGTCGCCGTCCAACCCCACCGGAGCCGTCTACTCCCCCGAGCAGACGAAGGCCATCGGCGAGTGGGCCGAGGAACACGGCCTCTGGATCGTCAGCGACGAGATCTACCAGAACCTCACGTATGACGGCGTGCGGGCGACCTCGATCGTCGAGGCCGTCCCCGCGCTGGCCGACCGCACCATCCTGGTCAACGGCGTCGCCAAGACCTACGCGATGACCGGTTGGCGGCTCGGCTGGATGGTCGGCCCGCAGGACGCGATGAAGGCCGCCGCCAACCTGCAGTCGCACCTGTCGTCGAACGTGTCGAACATCTCCCAGCGCGCCGGGATCGCCGCACTCAACGGCCCTCAAGATGCCGCGATCGCCATGCGGGATGCCTTCAACCGCCGCCGACAGGTCATCGTCGCCGAGCTGAACATGATCCCCGGCATCGTCACGCCGACGCCGCAGGGGGCGTTCTACGTCTACCCCGACATCACCGGCCTGCTCGGACGCACCTGGGGCGGCGTCACCCCGACCACCTCCCTGGAGCTGGCCGACCTCATCCTGGACCAGGCCGAGGTGGCCGTCGTGCCCGGCGAGGCGTTCGGCCCCAGCGGCTACCTGCGCTTCTCCTACGCGCTCGGCGACGCGGCCCTGCTCGAGGGCGTGCAGCGCCTCCAGCGGCTCTTCGCCTAGCGCAGCGCGCCTAACGGCTCGCCGGTGAACCGACAGCTTTGGAGGGGGGGGTCAGGAGCCCTCCTGCCCCCCTCCTGTAGGTTCGGCCGGGGCTGTGGACAATCTCCGGCACCCTGTCCGCGCTCGAGCGCCGCACCGCCATCCTGCGACGGATACCGCCCGGCGCCTTCCTCAGTCATCACACCGCCGCCCTGATCGTCGGCATTCCGCTGCCGCTGGTCATCCCCATCGTGCTGATCCTGCAGTTCATCTCCGGCGTCTACCTGCAGTTCTACCTGCTGCCCGACTGGATGCAGAACGCGCCCAGCGTATTCCCACTGAAGTGGATGGCGCGGGGCGTGCGCGGAGTGTTCCTGCCCGACAGCTTCGCGAACCTCGAGCAGAGCGGTTCTCGGGACTTTCCGCTGATCGCGCTGAGCCTGCTCATCTGGCTGGTGGTGGGGCTCGTGCTCAGCCGGGTCACGTTTCGCTGGATCCGCAAGGACACCTAGGAGCGTGATTCCTGAACGGCTTGTTGTGTCGCTCGCGGAAGGTCAGAGCTGACCGCACCGCGTGGGCACTGTCCATCACAGGATGAGCACCGGGCCCGGCGTCGAACCAATTCGACGGAGATTTTGGGCCAAACACCCGTTTTTGAGCCCAAACGCGCTGTTCAGAGTGAAATCTCCGTCGAATTCGTTCGGGACGAGTCGCGGCAGGACCCAGACTCGACCGACATGGCGTTTGCAGCGCACGTCCATCCCGCGTCGCGGTCCGCTGCGCGCCTGCGTCGGCCTCCAGAACAACCGCCTCGGAGCCCCGAGCCGCGAACCCCATCGCCCGCAGCCATCAGGACTCACTCACCGAACGACACCCGGCATTGTCGGCTCGGGTCACCGCGAGCACACTGGCAGCATGACCGACGTACCCGAGAGCCAGACGACGCCGTCGGCCGCGGGGCCCGGCACTCCCCCGACCCCCTCCGACGGGAGCAACGACTTCTTCGCCGCAATCCGTTCCGCGGGGGTCGTGCGCGGGAGCGACCGCTGGCTGGCCGGCGTCTGCGGCGGAGTCGCACTGCGAGCTGGGCTGAACCCCACGCTGGTGCGAGTTGTGACCATCGCGCTGGGCGTCCTCGGCGGTCCGGTTCTGTTCGCGTACGCGGTCGGCTGGGCTCTCCTGCCCGACCCGACCGGTCGCATCCATGCCGAGCAGGCCGTTCGCGGCGTCTTCGAGCCCGTCATGATCGGGATCATCGCGCTGGTGGGCATCAGCTTCGCCTCCTACACGCGCGGCCTGTGGCGGCAGAGCCCGACGGCCGTGCTGCCCGACTGGCTGGCGACCACACTCGCGGTGGGCTGGAGCGTCGGGGTGACGATCGGGCTCATCTGGCTGGTGTTCTTCCTGGCCCGACGCACCACGGCGCCGGCCGGCGGGTCCCCGCACAGCACCGCCGCGGAAGACATCGGGGCCGGTGTCGCTTTCGGGGCCGTGCAGCCCGCCGAAGCAGCGGGCAGCTCCGGGACAGCCGGGGCAGCCGGCGGCGCCGTCACCGTCGGCGGCCCTATCGCGCCACCACCCGGACGCGGCTCCTGGCGTGACCTTCGCCCCGGGGCCGGCTTCAGCGCGATCGTGCTCGGGTCGGCATTGCTCTGCGGCGCGGTCGCCGCCGGCGTGTGGTCGGGCGGCAACAGGTCGGATGCCGCGCTGGTGCTGGGCCTGGCCGTCACGCTGGGGGTGCTGGCCGTTGGCATCATCGTGTCGGGCATTCGCGGAAAGCAGAGCGGCGCCCTGGGTGGGTTCGCCTTCCTCGCGGCGGTGGCCCTGGTGCTGCTGGGCCTATTCCCGAGCGGCACCGCGTTCTTCCCGGTCGGCGTCCCGGTCTGGACGGTCAGCGCCGATGCCGACGCTGTTCCCCCGGGCTATGCCGTGCTCTCCGGCCGAGCCACCATCAACCTCACCGCCCTCAACGCCGCGAGCGCGGAGGACCGCCCGATCGACATCTGGATGGGCGTGGGCGTCACCGAGCTGATCCTGCCCCGCGACCGGGCCGTGCTGGTGGAGACGAATGCGCTGGCCGGCGGGATCGACTACGTCGGCGGCTCGGTCGCCGTGCAGCAGGGCGGCGCCTTCTACTCTGACTCGCGTACCTTCAACGACGACGGCACCGGCACCGTGGCCCGCATCCGCGTCTGGACGGTGCTCGGCCAGGTCACCGTCGTCGGCCCCTCGCGTCTGGAACCCTGATGACCACGACCCCCGACCCGAACCAGCCGCCGAACCCGCCGCCGGACCCGCCGTTCGCCCGGCCGCTCGACGATCAGCCCACGGATGCCGTCACGTCCGTGACGGCATCCCCTGACCCCGCGCCCGCCGAACCCGAGGGCCATGCAGAGAACGGTCACGAGGTGGAGGTTGAGACCACCCGTGCAGCCCCGGCTCACACGGTCGCCTATCCGAGCCCCATCCCCGACTACGCGATGGAGCCCTCCGTCGAGCCGCCAGCGACGGCACCGGCGTTTCTCGCCTCGGACCCGCCGTTTCCGGTCGCGCCGGTGCCGATGGCCCGCGCCGCGGCCCCGACCGCCGAAGCCGCGGAACCGGCGTACCCTGAGGTATCCGTGCGGCCCCTCCGCCGCCCCCTGTTCGGCACGATCGTCTGGGGAGTGATCCTGCTCGCCCTGGCCGGCTACGTGCTGCTCGGGGTGCTGGTGCCTGCTCCCGCCGATCCCACGCTCTGGCTGCTCGGCGGCGTGATCGTGATCGGGCTCCTGCTCATTGTGGTCGGCATCATCGCCGCGCTCCGCCGAGCCGGCTGACGCCCCCGCCCGCGCTCACACCCCGGTTTGACGGTTTCAGGCCCGCGGGAGCGGCGCGGGCCTCGCTAGGCGTCGAGCCCGACGAGCACGGGCTCGGGCTGCAGGATCACGCCGAACTCGGACTGCACGCGAGCCTCCACCAGCCGGGCGAGCTGCGCGATCTCGTCCGCGGTGGCCCCGCCAGTGTTGGTCAGCGCCAGGGTGTGCTTGCTGGAGATCGCGGCGCGGGAGCCCGGCAGCCGGAAGCCGCGCGAGATCCCGGAGTGCTCGATCAGCCAGGCGGCGCTCAGCTTCACGAGCGGCACGGACCGTTCCCCGGGGATCGGCCCGACGCCGGCATACTCGTCGAGCGGGATCACCCGGTCGGGGAGTTCCTGCTCGCCGATCGGCCAGCGGGGCACGGCGTCCGGCAAGGTGCGCGAAAACGCCAGCGACACGATCGGATTGGTGAAGAAGGAGCCGGCGCTGCGGGTGTCGGCGTCATTCGGGTCGAGCACCATGCCCTTCCCGGCGCGCAGGGCCAGGACGGCGCCCCGCAGCTGCGCGAGCGGCACCCGGTCACCCAGCTGCACGCCGAGTGCGGTCGCGAGCTGCGGGTAGGACACCGGCCGGCTCAGCGCGCCGCCGAGAACGGATGCCTCGCTCTGTGTGTCGTGCAGGTTCAGTTCGACCGCGATAACCAGACCGCGGAGCCCCTGTTTCAGAGCCGAGGTGCGGTAGCCCAGTTCGAGCTCGCCAGCCTCCATCCGTCGCCGTTCGCCACTGTCGTAGTCGAGGAAGTCGATGGCCGCCAGGCTGTTGCCCAGTTCCTGGCCGTAGGCGCCGATGTTCTGCACCGGGGAGGCCCCGGTCGAACCGGGGATGCCGGAGAGTGCCTCGATACCGGACCAGCCCTGCGCCACGGTGTAGGCCACCAGCTCGTCCCAGGGCTCGCCGGCCTGCACGCGCAGCACCAGCCGGTCCGGGTCATCAGACGGCGAGGGGGACGCGGGAGAGGAAGCCGAGACAAGCTCCACCCCGCGGGTCAGCACCCGGATCACCGTACCGTCGAAGCCCTCGTCGGCCACGATCGTGTTCGATCCGCCGCCGAGCAGCAGCCACTCATCGCCCGAGGCCCACACGATCAGGGTCTGGTCGACAAGGTCCTGCTCGGTGGCGGGCGACACCATCCGGGCGGCAGGGCCGCCGACGCCCATGGTGGTCAGGTCGGCAAAGGTTGGTGCGGAGGCAGCGGGGCTCGTCATCGGGAACGACCACTCAGACCAGGCGCACGCGTGCCTGCGCCTTGCCCAGCACAGTCACCTCGCCCGACGACACAATGAGGTCGATGCGGGCGACGCCGGCATCCGTGTCGATGGCGCCGACCTTGGCGACCACGGTCACGACCGCCGCGCCGTCGGCCGGCACGAGCACGGGGCGGGTGAACCGCACCTGATAGTCCACGATGCGGCCGGGGTCGCCGACCCAGGCGACGACCGGCTGAACGGCGAAGCCCATGGTGAGCATGCCGTGCGCGAGCACGCCGGGCAGTCCCACGGACACGGCCACGTCGTCGCGGTAATGGATGGGGTTGAAGTCACCGGATGCCCCGGCGTAGCGCACGAGGGAGTCGCGCGAGAGCGGGAACGTGCCTTCGGCGACGACGTCTCCGACGGTCAGGTCGGCGAGGCGGGGCGCAGCGATAATGGTCATTCGTCTCCCCTGACGACAAGGGTGGAGGTCGCGGTCACGACGTGCGCGCCGGCGGCGTCGACGATGGTCGACACGGCCGTCACCATGGAGTGGCCGCCGAGGCTCTTCACGCCGGCCACGTGGAGCGTGGCGGTGAGTTCGTCACCGGCCACGATCGGGCGGCTGAACATGAACCGCTGGTCTCCGTGCACGACGCGGGTGAAGTCGATGCCGGCATCCGGGACGGCCAGAAGCTGCGCCAGGGTGGCCTCCTGAACGACCACGGCGAACGTGGGCGGGGCGACGACGTCGGCGTAGCCCGCGGCGCGCGCGGCCTCCGGGTCGAGGTTGATCGGGCTGGTGGCAAAGACCGCGCGGGAGAACTCACGCACCTTCTCCCGGCCGACGAGATAGGGGGCGACGGGTGGGAAGACCCGGCCCTGCAGTTCGGGGTTGACAGACACAGGCCGAGTGTACCGGCCTCGGCCGGGGACGGCGCCATCGGGCAGACTGGCTGGTGTGAAGATCAAGCACGTGCGTCTGGGTGACCCTGAGGTGGCCCCGCTCCTGGCCGACCTGGCGCGGGAGTATGACGAGCGGTACGGCGACGGCGACTCGGTGCACGACGTGCCGGCGGATGCCTTCGCCCCGCCGAGCGGCACCTTCCTCGTGCTGCTCGATGAGGGCGTGACGGTGGCGGGTGGCGGCATCCGTCGCCTGAGCGACACGACCGGCGAGGTGAAACGGATGTGGACAAACCCGGCCTACCGCCGGCAGGGCCACGCCGTGGCCCTGCTCGCCGCCCTCGAGGAGGTGGCGCAGCAACTCGGCTACCGGCACCTGCGCCTGGAGACGGGCCACGCGCAGCCGGAGGCGCTCGCGTTGTACCGGCGCCTCGGCTACCGGGAGATCGGCAACTACGGGATCTACGAGAACGCGACCGGGTTCGAGCGCACGTTTGCCTCCCCGGAACGCCCCGCCTGACAGTCCGGCATTGGTCTGCGCCACGCCCGCTTGCTAGCGTAGACACGTCATGCCTAACAAATTAGAGCCACACCCCGACCTTCCCATCGACCTGCCCACGGCCGAACGCATCCATGCGGCCGTCGCGCACTATGGCGAACAGGCCGTCATCGACAATTCCGTCGCGCTACTTCGCGCCAAGAACGCCGGCAAGGACTTCCTGCTCTACGCCGGCGGACGCCACGCCCTGGGCATCCTCGAAGGCGCCCCCGCCCTCTACTGGCCCGAGCTGTGGGGTGCCCGTGCGCTGCTCTACGTCTGGGGCGAAACGGCGGCACCGTACATCGTCGTCGGCATGAACAACCAGGCTTGGCGAGTGCGCGAGATGTGCGCCAAGGTCGTCCTGCTGCGCGGCCTCGAGGTGGCACCCAAGCTGGTGCGCCTGACCACCGACGAGGTTCCGCGCGTGCGCGCCGCGGCCCTGCACGCGCTGGCCGCCCAGGGCACCGCCGACCACCTCGCCACCATCGTGCAGCGTCTGCGCGACCCCGACAAAGAGGTACGCCGCGCGGCCCAGCAGGCCCGCGACGTGCTCACCGCACGGTGGAACCTTACGGTCGAGCAGGGCCAGGGCACCGAGCAGACCCACGGAACCCGGCACACCCACCCGAGCGAGTAGCCGAGCCCGGGACCGGGACACACACACAGTACCGAGACGGGGGTCCGGATGTTCCATCGCTTTGTGGCCATGGGCGACAGTTTCACCGAAGGCGTCGGCGACGACCTGCCGGGCGGCCAGGTGCGCGGCTGGGCCGACCTGGTCGCGCTCGGGCTCGCCGCGGCATCCGCTCACCCCGTCTCCTACGCCAACTTCGCCGTGCGCGGTCGGCTGCTCGGCCCGATCGTGGCGGAGCAGCTCGAGCCCGCGCTCGCGCTCGGCCCCGACCTGCTCAGTATCTGCGGCGGCGGCAACGACGTGATGCGGCCGCGGGTCGAGATCCCCTATGTGGTCAACCTGATGCGGAAGGTCGTCGACCGGGCCGAGGCGCAGGGCGTGCACGTGCTGGTGCTCAGTGGCGGCAATCCCTCGCACCACCTGCCGCTCGGCAACCTGATGCGCCGGCGCGGCGATCAGCTGGCGGATGCCGCGCGCGCCGCCTTCGACCGGCCGGGCGTCACGCTCGTCGACAATTGGGCCGACTCCGAGCTGGAGCACAAGCGGTTCTGGTCGGTCGACAAGCTGCACCTCAACGCGCTCGGGCACACCCGGGTGGCCACAAACGTGCTGGCCGAGCTGGGGGTGCCGGTTCCGGTGGAGTGGCTGGATGCGCCCGCCGCGGCCGACGAGCAGGTGCAGAGCACGGCCGCGTACTACCGCGAGTTCGTGCTGCCGTGGATCGGACGCCGACTCACCGGACGCTCCTCCGGAGACGGCCGCCCGCCCAAGCGACCCACCCTGGAGCCGGTCGACGCCGCCTGAGTGAAGTGGGCCAGCTTGGATTGACGATGATCGATCTTCAGCGGTAGATTACATCGATAACCATCAATGTATTCAGGACTCAGTCGAGGGAGAACGCCATGAGCGAGAACAGCAACCCGGTGCGCGACGAGGTGCGGGCCCGCTACGCGAGTGCGGCCCTCTCGGTCACGAACGAGGGGCGTCGGTCTCTGCTCTCCGCCGCGCCCGACGTCACGTGTTGCGGCGGCGACGCTACCGCCTCGGCAACGGATACCGCCACCGGCTGCTGCGCGCCGACCGCCATCGACGAGAGCCTGGTCTTCGGCTCCGCGCTCTATGACGACGCGTCGACCCAGGACCTCCCGGGCGCTGCCCTGCTCGCCAGCCTCGGCTGCGGAAACCCCACGGCCGTCGCCGACCTTCAGGCCGGCGAAACCGTGCTCGACCTCGGCTCGGGCGGCGGCATCGACGTGCTCCTCTCCGCCCGCCGGGTCGGTCCCACCGGCTTCGCCTACGGCCTCGACATGACCGACGAGATGCTCGACCTGGCCCGGCACAATGCGGTCGCAGCCCAGGCGCAGAACGTCCAGTTCCTGAAAGGCACGATCGAGGAGATCCCACTGGGCTCCGGCAGCGTCGACGTCGTCATCTCCAACTGCGTGATCAACCTGTCGACGGACAAACCCGCCGTGATCGGGGAGATGTTTCGCGTGCTGCGGCCCGGCGGCCGCGTCGGAGTGTCCGACGTCGTGGCCGAGAACCACCTCGCGCCCGCCCAGCGGGCCGAGCGCGGCTCCCACGTGGGCTGCATCGCCGGCGCGCTCTCGATCACGGAGTACGAGTCCCTGCTCGCCGCCGCGGGCTTCGAGCAGGTGAGCGTCACTCTGACCCACGAGGTGACCGACGGGATGCACGGCGCCATCGTGCGGGCGGTCAAGCCGGCCAGCGCCGCCTAGACCGGCCAGCGCCGCCTAACCCGCGGTGGGTACGCGCAGCAGGGCACCCTCCCGGCGGCAGGTGGCGGCCGCGATCAGCATGGCGTCGGCCAGCAGGGCCTGCCAGCCCGCGGCATCCGTGGGCACGCCCCTCGTCAGCATGGTCTGCACGGCCCCGGCGAGGGTGGCGTCGCCCGCGCCCATGGTGTCGACGACGGCGCCGGGAAGCACGGCGATCGGCTCGCTGACCCGCAGATCGGCGCCGCAGGCAACGGATGCCCCCGCGCGCCCGGCCGTGGCCAGCACCGTCTGCGTGCCGGCAGCCAGCAGCCGCTCCTGCAACTCCTCGAGGGTGCTGCGGTAGAGCAGCTCGGCGTCCTCGTCCCCCACCTTCGTGAGGAGGCTCCGGGCGGCGATTCGTTCGAAGTTCGCCACGAACAGGTCGCCGTCGGCGAGCATGCCCGAACGCGGGTTCGGGTCGATCACGAGGCGGCGTTCCGGCTCCGCGACCGCGGCGATGAAGGCATCCGTCTGGGCCGTGTCGTCGAAAGGGAAGCAGCTCACGACCACGAGGCGGGCGTCGTCCAGGGCCGCGCGCTCGGCCGGGCCGAACTCGATGCGGCGCTTCTGCGCGGCCTCGTTGAAGGCGTAGGTAGGCTCGGCGTCGGTGCGGTCGGAGGTAGCGCGGGAGCTGCCAAACGGCCCGGGTGTGGCGACCAAAGTCACGTCGTGCGCGGCGAGGAACTCGCGCAGCCGGGCGCCGTCGGCGTCGTCGCCGACCATGGCGATCAGGGTGGTCGGCACACCGAGCACGGCCAGGCCGACGGCTACGTTGAGGGCGGCGCCGCCGGGGAACTCCTGGCGGGACCCGGGGCTCAGCATCTCGTCGATGAGTGCGTCGCCGACCACGACCACCCGGTTCTGGCCAGTCAGGCTTTGGTCAGTCGGGCTTTGGTCAGTCGCGCTTTGGTCAGTCAGGCTTTGGTCAGTCAGGTTCTGCTCCGTCATTCGGTCTCTCCCTTGCCCCTGCCAACAACCCCGTCACACCAAGCCTAGGTGCGTGAGTCCTCATCAATAGTGAACCGATGCGACGGAGATTCTCGTGCAGAACGGCTTTTTGGGCGCGTGCAGGGGCGATCCTCGCAAAATCGCCGTCGAATTCGTTCGGGGCGCTACCCGGAGCCGGCCCGCGTCACCCGAGCCGGCCCGCGTCACCTTGCGAAACCAAATGCGGCCGCGTTTGTTCAGACCCTTCCGCCGGGCGCGGCATCGTCGTACGCTCGTATATAGGCAGGGTTGTTCCCCGAACACCGGTCCTTAGTCCCTGATTGCAGGGTCCGTATGAGACCGGAGCGAAGCACCCCTAGTCGGGGGCAGGACATCATCGGGGTGACCTGCCCCCACACTCCGACACGTACAGTCGGAGCATGGCTTCCGATGCACCCACCCCGTGGATCTCCGCCAGCGAGATCTTCGCCCGCGTCGGCGTCGGCACCGCGGCACGTGCCCTGCAGTCCGCTGTGCGGGCTGGGCTCGACCCGGCGCTTGATTTCAGCCGCAGCATCCTGCCCCTCGACCGGGGCCAGCTGCTGCTCATGCCGTCGCAGTCCGCCGAGTTCGTGGGCGTCAAGATCGCCACCGTCGCGCCGGGCAACGCGCAGCTCGGCCGGACACGCATCCAGGGCGTCTACCTGCTGATGGATGCGGCCACGCTCAGCCCGGTCGCCCTGCTCGACGGCATCGCACTGACGACCCTGCGCACCCCGGCGGTGTCGGCGGCCGTCGCCGACCTGCTCGCGCCCGCCGAGGTGGAGCACCTCGTGGTGTTCGGCTCGGGACCCCAGGCGCGCGGGCATGTCGAGGCGATGCGCGCCATCCGCCGGGTCGGCCGGGTCACCGTGGTCGGCCGACACCCGGGCCGCGCCGAGGCACTGGCCGAGCAGGTGCGGGCGGGCGGGCTGCCCGCACAGACCGGCACCGCCGGCGCCGTGGCCGACGCTCAGCTCATCGTCTGCGCCACCACCGCCCGCACCCCGCTGTTCGACGGGTCCCTGGTGCCGCGGAACTCCTGCACGGTGGCGGTCGGGTCGCACGAGCCCGACGCCCGCGAGCTTTCCAGCGCGCTGATCGGACGCGCGCAGGTCGTCGTCGAAGACAGCCAGGTCGCGCTGCGGGAGGGCGGCGACGTGCTGATCCCGCTCCGGGAGGGCGTGATCCAGGCCGATTCCCTGGTGCCGATGCGGGACATCCTGACCGGCACGGTCGCCGTCGACCAGTCGCGCCCCCGCGTCTTCACGAGCTCCGGCATGTCCTGGCAGGACCTGGTGGTCGCCCAAGCCGTCTTCCGTAAGTAATCCCACCGCGCGTGTACGCCGTTCATCACGGAGCGCCGTGGGTAGCGTCGAACCAATTCGACGGAGATTTTCCCATCAGGGCGTTTTTTCTCAGAGGGATTGAGACCGTTTCAGGTAAAGTCTCCGTCGAATTCGTTCGGGCTGGATTTAGTGCAGGCGAGAGCGAGAGCGCGCGCACGCCGAGCTGCAGCCAAACCCTGCTTTAGCCGACGGCCGCGGGCGACGGATGTGACGGCGCCGGCACCGCGAGCACGTCGGCCGCCGCCCGAAGTCGGTGCCCCCGCTCCACCCGCTGTCCCCACGAGGTGCCCGCGATGATCAGGCCTGCCCCGAGCACCGCAACCAGGCCGAGGTTCTCACTGCCGAGGCTCACCCCCACAACCACCGCCCAGACCGGTTCGGTGCCCATCAGCAGGCTGGCCCGCGCGGCCGAGGTGTGCCGGATCGCCCAGGTCTGGGCCAGGAACGCGAACACACTGCAGGCCAGACCGAGGTAGAGCACCCCCAGCCAGGCGGCCGGACCGAAGGCGCCGATCGCCCGAAGCGTGCCCGGGGCATCCGCTGCGGTGAACACCAGGGCACCCACGGCGGCCTGCACCAGCGTGATCGTGAGCGTGCCGGGCCGGCGGCCGGCGCCGGCGGCGCGGGTCACCCGGCCGACCATGGTGACGTGCAGGGCGCGCACGAGCGCCGCGGCGAGCATGAGTAGGTCGCCAGGGTTCGGGGCGCGAAAACCGTTGCCGGAAACGAGCAGCGCCACCCCGACGACCGCGAGCACCGCGGCCACGAAGAACGAACGCGGAAGCCAGTTGCGCGCCGCGACCGACTCGAGGATCGGCGTGAGGATGATCGTCAGGCTGATGATCAGGCCTGCGTTGGTGGCCGAGGTCACGGCCACGCCGGCCGTCTCCAACCAGAGAATCGCCGCTTGGGTGAGCCCGAGCAGCGCGCCTCCGGCCAGCTCGGCGCGGGTCGGCCGCCGCGGCCGGCTCAACGCCCAGATCAGCAGCAGCGCCAGCGCAGCCACCAGAAAGCGCAACGCGAGCACGGCGCCCACGCTCGCCTGCTCGGTGAGCACCTTGGCGGAGAGGTAGCTGCCACCCCAGACCAGCGCGACGAGCAGCAGGACGGCGTCGATGCGGTAACGTCCGAGCCGCGGGAGGAAGGTCATGGGCCAATGCTGCCGGGCGGCATCCGTTAAGTCCAGATGGCCAATTCTGAACTGAGACTTTAGTGTTTGCTTATGGATCTGCATCAGCTCTTTATCCTGCGGGAACTCGGCGAGCGCGGCAGCGTCGCCGCGGTGGCCCGCGCGCTGTTCGTCTCGTCGTCGGCGGTGTCGCAGCAGCTGTCCGCGCTGCAGCGCAGCACGGGCGTGGCGCTGACCGAACGACGCGGGCGCAGGCTTGTGCTGACACCCGCCGGCACGGCCCTCGCCACCGCCGCCGCCAGCGTGTCCACGGCGATGGCCGCCGCCGAGCAGTCGGTGGCACATTTCCACGAGGAGCCGGCCGCGCCGGTGAGCCTGTCGGCGTTCCACAGCGCCGGGCTGGCCTGGTTCGGGCCTCTGATCTCGCGACTGGCCAGTCCGGTCGGACCCACCGGGCCGCCCCTCCGCTGCGGCGACGAGGATGTCGCACGGCAGGATTTCCCGGCACTGGTCGCCGACTACGACCTCGTCATCGCCCACCGGCTACCGCACGATCCCCTCTGGCCGGACCGGGTCACGGTCACCTCGCTGCTCTACGAACCGCTGGATGTGGCGCTTCATGTCGGGCATCCGCTGGCCGGTCGGTCGTCGGTGTCCGTCGCCGACATCGCCGACGAGCCCTGGATCGCCGGGCACCCGGGCTTCCCGCTCGCGGAGGCGGTGAATGTCGTCGCGGCGAGCGCCGGGCACCCTCTACGCATCGAGCACCGCATCAATGAGTTCTTCGTGGCGGCCTCCGTGGTCGCTTCGGGGGCCGCGATCGCACTGCTGCCGCGGTACACGATGGCCCCGGCGCCAGGGTCCGGCCTCGTGCTGCTGCCGATCGACGACCTGCGGGTCGGCCGCCAGATCGACGTGCTCAGCCGCCCCGAGACGCTGCTGCGGGCGTCGGTGCGCCGGGTGCTGGGCGAGCTTCGAGCGGTGGCCGACTGCCGCACGGAATGACCGCTGCGTTGGGCGGATGTCCGACTCACCGGCATGGTCAAGGTCGACGAGGTCTTCCAGCGGACACCCCACCCCGCGAGAGCGGGGACGGGCGACGGATGCGCCGCCTCACCAGTCGACGAGCTGCTCCCTGACTCGCTGCACAGCGCGCGTGAACTGCAGCTGCCTGACCATCGCAGGGATCTCCCCCACCGACCAGATGGGGACCAGCAGGAACGGCCACAGCCCGGCAGGCGTCTGGAACATACCGAAGGCGGCGACGAACACTGCGGGCGCAACTGTGATCACGGCGTCGGCCCCTCCTCAGTGCCTTTGGGCGGGAGGAAATGACTACCGTCGATCCCGGGCCGCGATCCGGGTGAGCTCGTGGCCGATGCCGATGTCGGCCACGACGATCCGTCCGGCCAGGCTCGCCGCGGGTTCCCGCAGCAGGCCTGGTTTGCAGCCTCCGAACGTCACCGTCAGATGCGCGGGCAGCACGGTGGGGTCCGGCACGGCGCCGTCGTCGACGCCGATCCCGCTGGGCAGGTCCACCGCCACCACGAGGGGCGCACCGTGGTCGTGCAGCGTGGGAAGGATGGCCGCCACCACCTCACGAGCCCGCCCGCGAAGCGCCGGGCTGGTGCTCGTGCCGGTGCCGAGGATGCCGTCGAGGATCACGGCGGATGCCCGCGCCGCCCGGGCGAGAGCGGCATCCGTTTCATTCAGGGGCAGCAGCGCCGCCCCGGCCGCCAGGGCGGCGCTGAGGCCGCCGTCGTGGAGCTGTGCCGACGTGGGCACGATCGTCACCAGGGCACCCTGCGCGGCCAGCAGCGCGGCCGCGTGCAGGGCGTCGCCGCCGTTGTTCCCCGCACCAGCCAGCACCAGCACCCGCGCGTCCGGCACACCCCGACCTTCCGGGAGCAGCTCCTCGAGCAGGGCCGCCGTTTCCGCGGCGAGCGCGGCCGATGCCCGCTCCATCAGCGGCACGCCCTCGGCCAGGAAAGGAGTCTCGGCCTCGCGCATCTGGGCGGCGGTGTAGGTTTTCACGTCGCCAGAGTACGCCCGCGGCGGTGCGAATTACGGCACCGGGGGCGCCCGCCGAGCCCTGCCGAGATCTGTCCGTGCCCCCCGTGCCACCCGGTTCGCACCCGTCTCCCATCCTGCGGGCCTCGCCGGCGTCTTCGCCGGCTTCGATCCCGATCCCATCGCCGCGGCCTCCATCGGCCAGGTGCACCGGGCGACCCTGATGAACGGCACGGTGGCGGTCGTCAAAGTGCAGCGGTCCGGGATCGTGCCGGAACTGCGGCACGACGTCGCCATCGCCCTGCGGGTGACGAACCTGATGAGCCTGACGTCTCCGCAGGCCAGAACTCTGGGCATCAAGGCCGTCGCCGAGGATTATGCGGCCGACCTCGTGCGCCAACTGGACTTCCGGCTGGAGGCGCTGAACCTCTCGGCCATGCGCGCCTTCAGCTGCGCGGCCCGCGGGCCGGCGACCTGCGTTTCCCCGAGCTGTTCGAGTCTCTGTCCAGCGATCGCGTGCTGGTGATGGAGTACCTGGTCGGCGACACGTTCAGCGACCTGAACGAGACGTCCGACGCGCCTCGGGCCGAGCTCGGCGCCGCCATGCGCACCGTGCTCAGCACCATCGACCAGGTCTCCGAGGCATTCGGTCTCGACGATTGAATCGCCAGCGCCGGCATTCTGACCCGCTGCTCACAGCCGGTAAAGGAGACCCCTGCACACGAGCTGTTCTGCCTCTCGATGACCAGGGCACAGCGGAGGTGACAAGCGGCCCGAGGCTATCTGGAACGCGTAGCAGCCTGTGCGTCAATCAGAGTGGGTGTCCGATATTATTGGACAGAAGCGACGGGGGATCGTAGAGATGATTGGACACAGAGGGCAGGTGGTTGGCTATGTGCGCGTTAGCGCCACCGACCAAAACGAAGCTCGGCAGTTTGAAGCGCTCGGCACGGTGGACA
>NZ_SOGD01000009.1:0-64093 GCF_004402345.1 Cryobacterium sp. TMT2-15-1
CGGGCAACTCTGAAATATCCAACTGAACTCTCAATTCCCCGCCTCAAGTGCGGCCTGTAGTGAAACACGAACTGTCTCACTACAGGCTGACACTCAGGGATTCCACCCCGAGAAAGCGGTTTCACACGAGAATCTCCGTCGAATTGGTTCGACACCGGGCACTTCGCGTCACCGGTGAGGATCAGCTTCCACGAGGTGCCGTCAGCTCTGACTTGCCGAGGGCGACACCAGTGGTCGGCTCGGACTCGTTCTCTTAGGTCAGGCAGTTCGGCCCGAGCAGGCTCTTGAGCTCCCCGAACAGGTCGGCGCTGATCTTCACATGATGGGGTAGCTCGAACACTCGGGCCGTGTGGCCCTTCACCAGCTTGATCCGCACCTCGGAGCTGCCGATGTGGCGGGTGATGACTTCACCCAGCGCCGTCACGGTGTCGGTTGTGGCCCGGGATTCCGCCAGCGTGACCGTCAGCGTGCCGGTTTCCGAGGCCAAGCCGAGCTCGGGCGCGAAAATGCTGTACGCGTGCAGATTCATGCCGTCGTCGCGCAGGCTCACCCGGCCCCGCACGACCACGACCGAGTCGCTGACCAGGTCGGACGAGAACTCCTGATAGGCCTTGCCCATGAACATCACGGCGATCTCCCCACCGAAATCCTCGACCTGGATGATGCCGTATTGGTTGCCCGACTTCTTCGCGATCCGGTGCTGCACGCTGGTGATCAGCCCGGCGATGGTGACGGTGTCGGCATCCTGCGTCTGCTCCGATCCCACCAGGTCCACGATGGTCGTGCTGGCGTGCTTGGCCAGCGGGAGCTCGAGCCCGGCCAGCGGATGGTCGGAGACGTAGAGCCCGAGCATGTCGCGTTCGAGCGCGAGCTTCTCCTTCTTACTCCATTCGGGACGGTCGGGAACCTGCTCGCTCTCTTGCGGGTCGTCGAAGAGGCTGTCGAAGTCGAAGCCGACCATGCCGTGTTGCTCGTCGCGCTTGATCTTGACAGCGGATTCGACCGCGGCTTCGTGGATCTCGAACATGGCCCGGCGGGTCGCGCCGAGCGAGTCGAATGCGCCGGCCTTGATCAAAGACTCGACCGTGCGCTTGTTCGCCACCGGGATCGGCACCTTGCGCAGGAAGTCGTGGAACGACTCGAACGCGCCCTTCTCGGTGCGTGCGGCGCGGATCGCGTCG
Organism: Cryobacterium sp. TMT2-15-1; assembly: GCF_004402345.1. NCBI lineage: Bacteria > Bacillati > Actinomycetota > Actinomycetes > Micrococcales > Microbacteriaceae > Cryobacterium > Cryobacterium sp. TMT2-15-1. Next base: position 1,182 of record NZ_SOGD01000009.1, read on the forward strand.
ACCACGTTGAATCCCACGTTGCGCACCGCGCCGAGCCCGAAACGGATGTCCGTGCCCACGGCCGCGAAGTACCCGATCGATTCATTCACGTCGGGCGGCAGAACCTGGATGCCCATCCGGCGGCACTCGTTCAGGTACAGCGCGAGCTTGTCGCGGGAGTCGCCGACGCTGGTCAGCAGCGCGGCCATGTACTCCGCCGGGTACTTCGCCTTGAGGTACGCGGTCCAGTACGAGAGCACCCCGTAGGCGGCCGAGTGCGCCTTGTTGAAGGCGTAGTCGGAAAACGGGAGCAGGATGTCCCAGACGGTCTTCACCGCCTCCATGGAGTAGCCGTTGGCGACCATGCCGCCGGAGAAGCCCTCGAACTGCTTGTCCAGCTCCGACTTCTTCTTCTTGCCCATCGCGCGGCGCAGCAGGTCGGCCTGGCCCAGGGAGAACCCGGCCAGCTTCTGCGCGATCGACATGACCTGCTCCTGATACACGATCAGGCCGTAGGTGGTGCCGATGACGTCGGCCAGCGCCTCCTCGAGCTCCGGGTGGATCGGGATGATCTCCTGCTGGCCGGTCTTCCGCAGCGCATAGTTGGTGTGCGAGTTGGCGCCCATGGGGCCGGGCCGATACAGGGCGATGACGGCCGAGATGTCTTCGAAGTTGTCGGGCTTCATCAGGCGTAGCAGCGACCGCATGGGCCCGCCGTCGAGCTGGAACACCCCGAGCGTGTCACCGCGGGCGAGCAGCTCGTAGGCGGCCGGGTCTTCCAGGCCCATTTCTTCGAGCACGGGCCGGTGTCCACGGTTCACGGCGATGTTGTCGAGGGTGTCGTCGATGATGGTGAGGTTACGCAGCCCCAGGAAGTCCATCTTGATCAGGCCGAGGGCCTCGGAGGCCGGGTAGTCGAATTGGGTGACGACCTGGCCATCCGCTTCACGCTTCATGATCGGGATGATGTCGATCAGCGGGTCGGAGCTCATGATCACCCCGGCGGCGTGCACGCCCCACTGACGCTTGAGATTCTCCAGGCCGAGGGCGGTGTCGAAGACGGTCCGGGCCTCGGGGTCGGACTCGATCACGGCGCGGAAATCGGCGGCCTCGCGGTAGCGCGCGTGGTCCTTGTCGAACATGCCGGTCAGGGGCACGTCCTTGCCCATGATCGCCGGCGGCATGGCCTTGGTGAGCTTGTCCCCCATGCCGAAGGGGAAGCCGAGCACCCGGGACGCATCCTTGAGGGCCTGCTTGGCCTTGATCGTGCCGTAGGTGACAATCTGGGCGACGCGCTCCTCGCCGTACTTCTCGGTCACGTAGTGGATGACCTCGCCGCGACGGCGCTCGTCGAAGTCCACGTCGAAGTCGGGCATGGAGACGCGGTCAGGGTTCAGGAACCGTTCGAAGATCAGCCCGTGCACGAGCGGGTCCAGGTCGGTGATGCCCATGGCGTAGGCGACCATCGAACCGGCGCCCGACCCGCGGCCGGGACCTACCCGGATGCCCTGCTGTCTGGCCCACATGATGAAGTCGGCCACGACGAGGAAGTACCCGGGGAAGCCCATCTGGATGATGATGCCGATCTCGTAGTCGGCTCGTTTGCGCACCTCGTCCGGGATGCCGTTCGGGTAGCGCTTGGCCAGCCCGATCTCGTTCTCCTTGACGAACCAGCTCTCCTCGTTCTCCCCCTCCGGGCAGGGGAACCGGGGCATGTAGTTGGCCTTGGTGTTGAACTCCACCTGGCAGCGTTCGGCGATCAGCAGCGTGTTGTCGCAGGATTCCGGGTGGTCGCGGAAGAGATGCCGCATTTGCGCGGCGGTCTTCAGGTAGAACTCGTTCGAGTCGAACTTGAAGCGGTTCGGGTCGTCGAGGGTCGAGGCCGACTGCACGCAGAGCAGGGCCGCATGGGCGGTCGCGTCGTGGGCGTGGGTGTAGTGCAGGTCGTTGCTGGCCACGAGCGGCAGTTTGAGTTCGCCGGCGAGTTTGAGCAGGTCGGTCATGGTGCGGCGCTCGATGTCGATGCCGTGGTCCATAATCTCGCAGAAGAAGTTCTCCTTGCCGAAGATGTCCTGGAATTCCCCGGCCGCCTTCTTCGCCTCGTCGTACTGGCCGAGGCGCAGGCGGGTCTGCACTTCGCCGCCCACGCACCCGGTCGTGCCGATCAGCCCGTCCGAGAACTCGGCGAGCAGTTCCCGGTCCATCCGGGGCTTGAAGTAGTACCCCTCCAGGCTGGCCTTGGACGACAGCCGGAACAGGTTGTGCATTCCGGCCGTGGTCTCCGAGAGCAGCGTCATGTGCGTGTACGAACCGGCGCCACCGACGTCGTCACGGTTCTGACCGCTGGTTCCCCAGCGCACCCGGGTCTTGTCCCGCCGGTTGGTTCCGGGGGTGATGTACGCCTCGGTGCCGATGATCGGCTTGATGCCGGCCTCGGTCGCGGTTCGCCAGAAATCGAACGCACCGAACACGTTGCCGTGGTCGGTGATGGCGACCGCCGGCATCCCCTGCTCGATCGCCGCGTTGATCAGCGGTTTGACCCGCGCCGCGCCGTCGAGCATCGAGTACTCGCTATGCACGTGCAGGTGCACGAAGGAATCTGTCGATCCACCCGACTTATTCTGAGAGGACAAAACGGCTCCGAGGTGTTGGAATTGGGCGCTACGCGTCAGGCGTCGCGCAGCACGTCGAGGGCGTGCGCGAGGTCGGCCGGGTAGTCGGTGGTGAAGGTGACCCACTCCCGAGTGTCCGGGTGGTGGAACGCCAGCTGCTTGGCGTGCAGCCACTGGCGGGTCAGACCGAGGCGCGCCGTGATCGAGGGATCCGCGCCGTACATGGCGTCACCCACGCACGGATGTCGCTGGGCGGCCATGTGCACCCGGATCTGATGTGTGCGCCCCGTCTCCAGGTGCACCTCCACCAGTGACGCCGAGGGGAAGGCCTCGAGCGTCTCGTAGTGCGTAACGGAATCCTTGCCGCCGGCGATGACCGCGAACTTCCAGTCCGACCGAGGGTGGCGCCCGATCGGCGCGTCGATCGTGCCGGTGCTCGGATCGGGGTGGCCCTGAACGACGGAGTGGTAGATCTTCTCGACCTCGCGGTCGTGGAAGGCGCGCTTGAGCGCCGTATACGCGGTCTCCGACTTGGCGACGACCATCAGACCGCTGGTACCCACGTCGAGGCGGTGCACGATCCCGGCCCGCTCGCTGGCCCCGGAGGTGGCGATGCGGTAGCCGGCCGCGGAGAGCGCGCCGACCACGGTGGGACCGGTCCAGCCCACACTCGGATGCGCGGCCACCCCGGACGGCTTGTTGATGACCACGATGCTCTCGTCGTCGTGCACGATCGTGAGATCCGGCACCGGGATGGGCACGATCGCCAGGGCCTCCTTGGGCTGCCAGGACACCTCCAGCCACGCTCCATTGTGCAACCGGTCGGATTTACCGGCCACGACCCCGTCCAACGTGACTCCGCCGGCCTCGCAGACTTCGGCCGCGAAGCTGCGTGAGAAGCCGAGGAGCTTGGCGATGCCGGCGTCGACGCGGACTCCGGCGAGTCCGTCCGGGAGAGGAAGGGAGCGTGTTTCCATGGCGAGAATCAGGATGCTATCTGGGTGGGGGTGGATTCGGACGGGTCCGAGGCGTCGGTGCGGCGACCGTCGAGGCCGATTCCGCGAATGGTCAGGTACATGAAGATGATCATGCTCGACACGATCGCCATATCCGCCACGTTGTAGATGGCGGGGATAAGCCAGGGCGTGGAGATGAAATCGATCACGTGACCGAGGCCGAAGGACGGCTCCCTCAGCAGCCGGTCGGTCAGGTTGCCGAGCACGCCGCCGAGCAGGAGCCCGAAGACGACAGACCAGGCCAAAGAGCGGATGCGCCCGGCGAACCAGACCATGAGGATCACCACGGCCACGGCGATGATCGAGAAGATCCACGTCATGCCGGCTGCCAGGGAAAAGGCAGCGCCCGGGTTCCGGACGAAGTGCATTTGCAGCACGTCTCCCAGAACCCGGACGATGTCACCCTCGGTCAGTCTGCTGACGATGAGGTACTTACTGATCTGATCCAGAGCGTAAATTCCCAGGGCCACGACGGCCAGGAGGATCAACGCACCGGGGCGCTTCTTCGTTCGAACCTTAGGCGCCAAAGCTCTGGAAGCTCGACTTCGAGGCGTTGCTCGACTCGACCGGCGACGTGGCGTCGAGGTCGCGCAGCTGGGTCTCGATGTAGCTCTTCAGCTTCTGGCGGTACTCGCGCTCGAACGTGCGCAGATCGTCGATCTTGGTCTCGAGGACGGAGCGCTCCTGGTCGAGAATGCTGAGTTGCGCGCGCTGCTTAGCTTCGGCCTCGGCAACGAGACGGGCTGCGGTGGCGTGGCCTTCGGCGATGAGTGCGTCGCGCTTCTCGGCACCCTCCTTGACATGCTCCTCGTGTAGGCGACGAGCCAGCTGGAGGAGGTTGGTCGTGCCGGCGGTCTCGTCGATGGGCCCGGCGACAACCGGTGAGGCCACGACAGCGGGAGCCACGACGGGCTCCGCGACGGCCTCGGGCGCCGGTGCGACCTCGGCTGCAGGCTCCGCTGCGCCGCCAGAGCTGACGCGAGCCTTGAGCTCCTCGTTCTCTGCAGTCAGTCGGCGAAGTTCAACGACGACCTCGTCGAGGAAGTCATCGACCTCGTCCTGATCGTATCCTTCGCGGAACTTAGTCGACTGGAACCGCTTGTTGACTACATCTTCCGGAGTTAGCGCCATGGCTTTCCACCCTTAAAACTCGAGTTGCGAACATTGTGTTTGCGTTCAACCAACGCTATCAAGGTCCGACGCGTAGTCGGACCGCGTCAGCCCGGCACGCCGTCGGACCAGAATACATGCCCAGTCCGGGGCGCGAGGTAGCGGTCAGCGCATGAGCCCGGTGATCGACATGCCGACGATGACGCAGAGCATGGTGATGCTCCAGCCGAAGTCGAAGGCGATCGGGCCGACCCGAAGCGGCGGCAGGAGCCGGCGGAAGAACTTGATCGGCGGGTCGGTCAGGGAATAGGCCAACTCGATCACGACGAGCAGGGGGCCTTGCGGCCGCCAGGACCGGTTGACACTGCGTACGAGGTCGATGATGAACCGACCCCACATCACGAAGAAGTAGAGCAGGAGGGCGTAGTAGGCGATCGCACCGATCAGGCTGACGGCAAACACGGCGGTAACTACGACTGCGCGAAGAAGGACGCCTCGGCATCGGAGTCCTCCGCGGCATTGTCGCCGGACACGACAACGTGGGACGGGGAGAGCAGGAAGACCTTCGCCGTGACGCGCTCGATCTTCCCGTACAGACCCTGGGACAGTCCGCTGGCAAAGTCGATGAGGCGGCGCGCATCGGCGTCGCTCATCTGAGACAGGTTGATGATGACCGGGATTCCATCGCGGAAGGACTCCGCGATCACCTGAGCGTCCTTATACTGGCGCGGGTGGACGGTGAGGATTTCATTCATGTCTGAGGCAGCCACATTCTTCGGAGCGGAGGTCTTGCGCAGCGGTGTCACCGATGCGCGACCGGCCGAGGCGGATGCGCCGGCGGTGTGTGACGACGACGCGGTCGACGCGGCGTGCGAGGAATTGGGGGTGGAGTGCGGAGCAGCGGACTTTGATGCCGCAGCACCGGTCGCCGTCGAGTGAGTGGCCGTCGATGCGGGCGCAGTAGCGGGCGCCTCGTACTCGAGTTCCTCGTCTGCCAGACCCAGGTAAACCATGGTTTTCTTGAGCGGGTTGGACATCTCGACCTCCGTGTTGGTGATTCTTCTTGTCCAGATTAACCGGATACCGGGCGTTTCCCGGTGATTGCTGTGCCAATTCGAAGGTGTGTCGCCCCTTCGATGATCGCCTCCGCATAGTCCTGGGACATGCCCATGGACAAGGATTTCGCGTTCGGCGCGATCTGCTGAATCTGCTCACCCAGTTCGCGAACCCGGGCGAAGGATGGGCGCGGTTCTGCACCGAGCGGGGCCACCGCCATCAGCCCGATCAGCCGGAGTCCGGCCGTGGAGAGCACGTGTTCGACGAGTTTGGGCAGCTCCCCCGGAGCGACTCCGCCGCGAGACGGGTCAACCGTGAGGTTCACCTGCACGAAGCAGTCGACGACCGAATCCTCCGACGCCAATGCATCGACAAGCGATGCTCGATCCACGGAGTGGATGACGTCGGCGTAGGCCCGCACCTGCCGGGCCTTCTTCCCCTGCACCTGGCCCACGAAATGCCAGGTGAGGTCGAGGTGGAGGAGATCGGCGGCCTTGGCCTGGGCTTCCTGGTGGCGGCTTTCCCCGAAGTTGCGCACGCCGAGGGCGGCGAGTTCCTGGAGCAGCGAGACGGGCTGGAACTTGGTCACGACGATGGTCGTGAGCTCCGCCGGGTCGCGCCCGGCGGCGGTAGCCGCGGCGACGATCCCACCCTGAACGGCGGTCAATCGTTCCGCGAGGCCACCGGCCCCGGGCCTGACCGAGTCACTCATCTGGCTGCCTGCGGCACTACTTGAGGAAGTCCGGGATGTCCAGGTCGTCCGGGTCTTCCTCGAAGGCCGGGTCGGCCACGGCCGCACCCGGCTCGACGCCGGACCAGACCGACGAGGCTGCGGCATCCGTGTAGGGAGCCGAGTCGGTCGCGCCGACCGCCGCAGCGCCCGCCATGCCCACACCCGCGCCGGCCGCGACGCCGGCGGCGACCAGGTCTGCGCGGCGCACCTCGACCGCCTTGGCACCGGGCTCACCGCCGTCGAATCCGGCAGCGATGACGGTGACCCGCACCTCGTCGCCCAGGGTGTCGTCGATGACCGCACCGAAGATGATGTTGGCTTCCGGGTGCACGGCTTCCTGCACGAGGCGAGCGGCGTCGTTGATCTCGAAAATTCCGAGGTTGGAGCCACCCTGGATCGAGAGCAGCACGCCATGGGCACCGTCGATCGAGGCCTCGAGCAGCGGGGACGCAACGGCGAGTTCGGCCGCCTTGATGGCTCGGTCCGCGCCGCGGGACGAGCCGATACCCATCAGCGCGGAGCCGGCACCCTGCATGACCGACTTGACGTCGGCGAAGTCGAGGTTGATCAGGCCGGGGGTGGTGATCAGGTCGGTGATGCCCTGCACGCCGGCGAGGAGCACCTGGTCAGCCGTGGCGAAGGCCTCGAGCATGCTGATGCCGCGGTCGCTGATCTCCAGCAGACGGTCGTTCGGCACGACGATGAGGGTGTCGACCTCATTCTTGAGGGAGGCGACGCCGGCCTCGGCCTGAGCCTGGCGGCGCTTGCCCTCGAAGCCGAAGGGCTTGGTGACGACACCGATGGTGAGCGCGCCGATGGACTTGGCGATGCGGGCGACGACCGGCGCACCGCCGGTGCCCGTGCCACCACCCTCGCCGGCCGTGACGAAGACCATGTCCGCGCCGGCCAGAGCCTCTTCGATTTCTTCGGCGTGGTCTTCGGCGGCGCGGCGGCCGACCTCAGGGTCGGCGCCGGCGCCCAGGCCTCGGGTGAGATCGCGGCCCACGTCGAGTTTGACGTCGGCGTCGCTCATCAGCAGCGCCTGGGCATCCGTGTTAATGGCGATGAACTCGACTCCGCGGAGGCCAAGCTCGATCATGCGGTTGACGGCGTTGACACCGCCGCCACCGATTCCAACAACCTTGATGACTGCGAGGTAGTTCTGATTTGTTGTTGACACGTCCGGCCTCCGGTGGAACCCTAAACCTCTTGTCGAAGTTTAAAGTTATGCTGAGTATGCAATTCCTGTTTAGAAAGTTATGCGCCAGTCGATCAGGCTCGGGGAGGCGCGCCCGCGTGTCGCGAAGATCCAACCAACATCTCAGCGGAGAACGGCGCTGTCCGGGGAGGAGACGTCGTACTCACCGACGCTGCCGATCGGGTGGCTCACGATCAGGGCCGCGAGCACGACCGCCTTGAAGTCCGACTTCTCCGCACTCCCCCACACGACGCGCGCGCCGCCCACGAGCGTGAGGGTGACGTCGTCCGTGGTGGCGGCGGTGACGGTGTCGAGGGTGGAACGGATGTCTGCCGGCAGGGCCGCGATCACGGCCGCCGCCGCCCGGAAGCCGGCACTGCCGACCCCGGCCCGCGCATCGATCGTGGCGTACCCGGCGGGGCGCTCCGCGCCGCTCTGGATCACTACGCCGGCCGCGTCGACCAGGTCGAACCCGGACTCGGTCACGAGGGCGCCGACGGGCTCCCGCTCGACAATACGCACGACGAGGGTGTTCGGTGGACGGCTTTCGGTGACGTAGCTCTGGATCAGGGTGAACGCCGACAGCTCCTGTTTCACCGCGTCGAAGTCCACGAGCGGCAGCGGTGTACCCAGCTGGCCGTCGAGGGCGGACTGGATCTGCTCGGCCGGCACCCGGTTCGCCCCGACGACCTCAATGGTGCGCAGCGCCATCAGGGGCGAGAAGGTGCCGACGAGAACGAAGGCGACGAGCGCGCCCAGAATGCCGAGCGCGGTCAGCCAGATGTTCCGCCGCCGACGGGACCGCCAGGTGAAGCGACGCACCTCCTCCCGCTCATAGAGTTTGCGGGCACGACGGGCGGCCCGGAGCTTGCGTCTGGCCCCGGCCGGAGTCAGCGCAGAGTCGCGGGGCTCCGTGGGTGCGGGCGCGGAGGAAGGGGAAGAGTCCGGCGCCCGCAGCCGGGACACGGGTGCGATCGGGTCGGCGGGAAGCGTGATCGGCTCGGTGTTCGCGTGGTCGCTGTGACCGCTCGACTGGCGTCCTCCCGGCTTGGGACGGCCTGTCTTCGCTGCGGCAGGCTTCGCCCCCGCGCTGTTCGCGGCGGTCGCCTTCGGCCCGGCGGCCCGCTCAGCGCCTGCCGGCGGACGGTCGTAGCCCTCGGGCCGCTTCATGCTCGGCGGCGGGTCATCCGCGCGCCTGCGTGAGCGAGGCGAGCAGCTGGGGAACGATCCGATAGACGTCGCCGCAGCCGAGGGTGACGACGAAGTCGCCGTCCCGGGCGATCGAGGCGACGTAGTCGGCGGCCTCCTGCCAGTCGGGCACGTAGACGACCTTGCCGGCATCCGTGAACCGGTCGGAAACGAGGGCGCCGGTCACGCCGGGCTCCGGGTCCTCCCGGGCGCCGTACACGCCGAGGACGACGGTCTGGTCCGCCTTCTCCTCGAGCGTCTGGGCGAATTCCTGGGCGAACAGCCGAGTGCGACTGTAGAGATGCGGCTGATGCACGGCGATGATCCGACCGCCGCCGACCACCGTGCGGGCGGCGGACAGCGCCGCGGCCACCTCGGTGGGGTGGTGGGCGTAGTCGTCGTAGACGCTGACCCCGCCCACGGTGCCATGCAGCTCGAACCGGCGCTCCGTGCCGCCAAATTCCGAGATGGCGGCCAGGGACGCCTCCGGGGCGAAACCGAGGCCGACGAGCACCGCGAAGGCGCCTGCGGCGTTGATGGCGTTGTGCCGGCCCGGGATTCGGAGGGTGGCGAAGTAGTCGCTCCCGGCCCAGGCCACACCGAAACGCACCGGCCCGTCGGTGACGACCGAGTGCACGCGCACGTCGGCCGCGGCGTCCTCGCCGAAGGTGATGACCCGTTTGCCGGTGAGTTTGCCGGTCACGCTGACCGCGCCTGGGTCGTCGGAGGAGATGACGACGAAATCGGTCGCCTTCTGCGCGAATTCGACGAACGCGGCCTCGAACGCCTCGAGCGACCCGTAGTGGTCGAGGTGGTCAGGGTCGACGTTGGTGACCAGGGCGACGGCCGTGTTGTACAGCAGGAACGAGCCGTCCGACTCGTCGGCTTCGACCACGAAGAGGTCGTCGGTTCCCGCGGCCGCCGACACGCCGAGCGATTCGATCACGCCGCCGTTGACGAAGCTGGGATGCGTGCCGAGACCGAGCAGACCGGTCACGATCATGCCGGTCGAGGTGGTCTTGCCGTGGGCGCCGGCAACGGCGACGAGGCGGTGCTTCTGGATCAGCCAGGCGAGCGCCTGGGAGCGGTGCAACACGGGGATGCCGCGCTCGTTCGCCAGCACGTACTCCGGGTTGTCCTGCCAGAGCGCCCCCGTGACGACGAGGCTGTCGGCATCGCCGACGTTCTCGGCGGCGTGGCCGATCAAGATACGGGCGCCGAGCTCGCGCAGGGCGAGCACGTTGTCGGACTCGCGCACATCCGAACCGGTCACGGTATGCCCGGCGGCGAGGAACAGCCGAGCGATCCCGCTCATCCCGGAGCCGCCGATGCCCACGAAATGCACCGTGCCGAGGTCACGGGGAATGGTGAGGTTCAGGTCGGGCTTGATCACGGTTGCTGGCTCTTCTCAGTTGGAGACGAATGCTGGTGTGCGGTCGGTGCTGGTGTTCCGGTGCTGGATCAACGTTAGCCGCTGCGGCTACGCGAGGGCGGCGTGGATGAAGTCGGTCATGCGCGCCGCGCCGTCGAGAGCGCCGGCGGATGCCGCCGCGACGCCCATCCGGCGCACGCGCTCCCGGTCGGTGAGCACGGGAACGAGCTCGTGCTGAACCCAGTTCGGCAGGAAGTCCGCATCGTCGACGAGGATCCCGCCGCCGGCGCCCACGACGTCGGCCGCGTTGAAGCGCTGCTCGCCGTTGCCGACGGGGTAGGGCACGTAGACGGCCGGGATGCCGAGGGCGCTGAGTTCGCACACGGTTCCGGCACCGGCCCGGGACACCGCGAAGTCCGCCGCGGACAGCGCCAGGTCCATCCGGTCGCAGTAGGAGATCAGACGGTAGTGGTGCAGACCTGGGTCTGTCACCTCCGACTTCTCGCCGGTGATGTGCAGCACCTGCCAACCGGCCATGATCAGACCGGGAGCCGAGGAAGCGATGGTGTTGTTCAGGCGCCGAGCGCCCAGGGATCCGCCGGTGACCAGCAGGGTGGGGCGGTCGGCGTCGAGGCCGAAGAACGTCAGGGCCTCCGGGCGCGCCTGAGCCCGGTCAAGCTCGGCGATCTCGGGTCGCAGCGGCATCCCGACGACGTGCGGGTGGCGGATCCGGGTGCCGGGAAAGGCCACCGCGACGTGGCGGGTGAACCAGGCGCCGAGCCGGTTGGCCAGCCCGGCCCGGAAATTGGCCTCGTGGATGACGATCGGCACCCCCGCCCGGCGCGCCGCGAAGTAGGCCGGAGTCGAGACGTAGCCGCCGAACCCGACGACGACGTCGACCGTGCGGAACCGGATCAGATCGGCCACAGCGCCAATGGCCTGGTTCAGCCGTGGCAAAAAGGTGAGGGCCTGTCGGTTCGGCCGGCGTGGGAAAGGCAGTCGGGGAACGAAGACGAGCTCGTAGCCGCGGGCCGGCACCAGGCGGGCCTCGAGGCCCTCCTGGGTGCCGAGAACGATGACCGTCGCATCCGGTTCCCGGCTCATAATGGTGTCGGCGACGGCCAGCAACGGGTTCACGTGGCCGGCGGTTCCGCCCCCGGCCAGCAGATAGGTGGTCACTGTCGGGCTCCTGACGTGTCGGGTGACATGGAGCTGCGTCGTGGCGGCTCCGCCTGGTCGCCCCGGGTGAATGAGAGCACGATGCCGATCGCGCCGAGGGTCGTGAGCAGGGCGGTGCCTCCGGCGGAGACCAGCGGGAGCGGAACACCCAGCACCGGGAACACGCCCAGGACCACGCCGATGTTGACGAAGGCCTGGCCGATCAGCCAGACGAGCACGGCGGCCGTCGACACGCGGGCCTGCAGGCTCGTGCTGGTGCGCATGATGCGCAGGAACGCGAAGGCCAGCAGGATGAACATGAATAGGACGACGATGGCCCCGATCAGTCCGAGTTCCTCGCCGACGATGGCGAAAATGTAGTCGTTGTCGGCCGCCGGCAGCCAGGACCACTTGGCCTTGGAGTTGCCGAGCCCGACGCCGAAGATCCCGCCGTTGGCGAGTGCCCAGGTGCCGTGCAGCGGCTGCCAGCAGGGTGCCGAGATGGGGCCATCGAGCTCTTCGCAGCCGGCTCCCATGAAGCTCAGGATGCGGGTCATCCGGTTTGTGCTCGTCAACGCCATCAGAACCGCGAGCACGACCCCGGCGCCGAGAGGCACTGCCAGGAGGCGCAGTCGCACGCCGGCGAAGAACAGGGCTCCGAAAAGGATACCGGCCATGATCAGGACGGTTCCGAGGTCACCGCCGATGAGCACGAGCAGCACGGCGCCGCCGCCCACGCCGAAAACCGGAATGTACACGTGGCGCCAGTCGTCGAGCCGGTTCTCCTTCTGCGACAGGATCATGCCCAGCCAGACGACGAGGGCGAGTTTGATCGCCTCGGAGGGCTGGAACTGGACTCCGCCGACGGACAGCCAGTTGGTGTTGCCGGCCACCTCGACGCCCAGCGGCGTGAACACGACCAGGCATTGCAGGAGGCAGGCGACGATGAGCATCGGCCAGGCCACACGCTGCCAGAACTTCAGCGGCAGGTGGCTGATCATCAGCATCACTGGAACGCCGATCAGCGCGAATCCCCCCTGGCGCAACACGGTGCCGAAGAAGCCGGTGTTCTCCAGGTAGGAGTCGACCGAGGAAGAGGACAGCACCATGACCAAGCCGAACACGACGAGGAACAGTGTCGTGCCGAGCAGCAGAAAATAGCTCGCGGACTCGGACTTGAACACCCGGCCGAAATGAATCCGGGTGGAGGCGACGGGCTCGGCCTCCCTAGGCGCCGGGGTTCGAGGCGGAGTCTTCATCCGCCTCACCTCCCAGGTGCTCCCGTACGGCTTCTGCGAACAACCGGCCCCGCTGGGCGTAGTCGGTGAACTGGTCCATCGACGCCGCGGCCGGAGCCAGCAGCACGACATCGCCGGTTTCTGCGAGACCGGCCGCGAGGCGGACCGCCCCGGGCATCACCTGACCAGTGTCGTCGGCGTCGATCTCGAACACCGGCAGCTCCGGCGCGTGTCGCGCAAATGCGTCCCGTAACACGGAGCGGTCGGCTCCGATGATCACGGCCCCGCGCAGGTGGCCGACGTGCCGGGCCACCAGATCATCGACGTCGACGTCCTTGAGCAGGCCGCCGACCAGCCAGACGACGGTCTCGAAAGCGCTGAGCGAAGCATCCGCCGCATGCGGGTTGGTCGCCTTCGAGTCGTCGATCCAGCGGATGCCGGCAAACTCGGCCACGATCTCGATCCGGTGCGCGTCGAGGTGGAAACCCGCCAGGGCGTCGTGGATGACACCGGGCGCGACACCGAAGGACCGGGCCAGGGCGCTGGCGGCGAGGATGTCGGCGAGCAGGTGCGGCGCGCTGAGCCCGCGGGCCCGGAGTTCCGGCGCGGTGGTGATCTCGATGGCGGTCTCGAACCGGTCCTCGTGGAACGCGCGGTCGCAGAGGATGCCCTCGACAATGCCGAAGTCGCTGGGCCCGGGGGCGCCGAGACCGAAGCCGATCGCCCGGGCGCCCTCCTGCACGTCGGCGTCCTCGACCATGCGGATGGTCGCGGCATCCGCCTTGTTGTAGACGCAGGCCACCCGGGTATTGGCGTAGACGGTGGCTTTCGCATCGCGGTACGCCTCGGCCGAACCGTGCCAGTCGAGGTGGTCGTCGGCGATGTTGAGGCAGACGCTGGAGAACGGCAGGAGGGCGCCGGGACCGGTGCGGGGCAGGTGGTGAAGCTGGTAGCTGGAGAGTTCGACCACGAGCACGTCCCAGCCCTGCGGGTCGCGTACGGCGTCGAGGACCGGCACACCGATGTTGCCGCAGGGTGCGACGCGCAGGCCGGCGGCGGCGAGCATGGTGGCCGTCAGCTGCACGGTGGTGGTCTTGCCGTTGGTGCCGGTGACGAGGATCCACTCGGCTGCGGGCCCGACCTTGTCCCGCAGGCGCCAGGCCAGCTCGATGTCTCCCCAGACCGGGACCCCGGCCTCAGCGGCCCAGAGCAGCAGAGCGTGGTCGGGATGGTAGCCGGGCGAGGCGATCAGAACCTCCGGGCGGTGCCGGGTCAGTTCGTCCGGCACGATGCCGGGCGCCGCCTGCACCAGTTGCGCCCCGATCACGTCGAGCAGGCGGATGGTATCGGCGGGAGCATCGCCGGCCACAACGAGCACATCGGCTCCCAGCTCGGCGAGGGTATCGGCGGCCGCGAAACCCGTGACGCCCAGACCGAGCACGGCCACGCGCAGGCCGGACCAGTCGGCGTGCCAGCTCGTGAGGGCGTCAAGGCGTGCGGCATCCGCTGCAGTGGGCTCGGCGTCGTCCGAGTGTCGACCGGTCACTCGGCGGTCAGCCATTCGAGGTAGAAGGTGCCGACGCCGGCGGCCACGAGCAGCCCGCCGATGATCCAGAAACGCACCACCACGGTGACCTCGGCCCACCCCTTGAGCTCGAAGTGGTGATGGATGGGGCTCATCAGGAAGATGCGCTGGCCGCGGGTCACCTTGAAGTAGGCGCGCTGCACGATCACCGACCCGGCCTCGATCACGAACAGGCCGCCGATCAGCACGAGCAGCAGTTCGGTGCGGCTCAGAATGGCCAGGGCGGCGAGGGCGCCGCCGATGCCGAGCGAACCGGTGTCGCCCAGGAAGATCTTGGCCGGCGAGGTGTTCCACCAGAGGAAGCCGATCAGGCCGCCGACGATGGCCGCGGAGACGATGGCCAGGTCGAGCGGGTCCCGAACGTCGTAGGCGCGGTAGAGGTCGGAGATATCCGCGCCCCCGAAGCGGGCCTGGTTGGACTGCCAGAAGCCGATCACGATGAACGCGCCGATCGACAGGATCGACGACCCGGTGGCGAGCCCGTCGAGGCCGTCGGTGACGTTGACGCCGTTGGACGTGGCCGTCACGATCAGACAGATCCACAGCACGAACAGGGAGATGCCGATGATGCTGCCCAATTGCATGAAGTCCAGCGGCAGATCTCGTAGGAACGAGATCTGGGTCGACGCCGGCGTGACGCCGTTGGCGTTCGGAAACTGGATGGCCAGGATGGCGAACGTGCCGGCCACGAGAACCTGGCCGGTGATCTTGGCCCAGCCACCGAGCCCGAGGCTGCGCTGGTTGCGCGTTTTCAGGAAGTCGTCGACGAAGCCGACCATGCCGAGGCCCACCATCATGAACAGCACCAGCAGCGGCGACGCCGTGACCGGGGACCCGGTCAGCCACATCGCCGAGAAATAGCTGACCACGGCGCCGAGGATGATGATGATGCCACCCATGGTGGCCGTGCCGCGCTTGGCGTGGTGGCTCTGCGGGCCGTCGTCGCGGATGAACTGTCCCCAGCCCAGCTTCTTGAACAGCCGGATGAACAGCGGCGTCAGCGACAGGGTAAAGACGAGGGAGAAGGCTCCGGCCATCAAAAGTGCTCTCACGAGAACCACTCTCCCAGACGGTCGCCCAAAAATCTCAGGCCGGCGGAATTGGAGGATTTCACCAGCACGGTGTCCCCCGGTTGCACCGTGGCGCAGAGCAGGTCGAAGGCATCGTCGGCATTCTCGACGAAGGCCGACTCCCCGTCCCAGGATCCCTCGTTGATGGTGCTGATGTGCATGCGCCGGGCGCCCCGCCCGACGACGATGAGCTGGGAGATGTTGAGGCGCACGGCGAGCAGCCCGACCCGGTCGTGCTCCTCACCAGCCAGTTCGCCCAGCTCGCTCATCTCGCCGAGAACCGCGATGGTGCGCCGGCCGGGAACACCGATCTGGGCGAGGGTCTTGAGTGCCGCCGTCATGGAGTCCGGGCTGGCGTTGTAGGCGTCGTTGATGACGGTCACCCCGTCCCGGCCGCCCATGACCTGCATGCGCCAACGTTCGGCGGTCTGCACGGATTCGAGGGCGGAGACGATGTCGTCGATCGGGACCCCCAGGATCTCGGCGGCGGCGGCGGCGGCCAGGGCGTTCATGACATGGTGTTCGCCGAGCACCTGGAACGCCACCGGGCGGGACTGGCCCGAGGCCAGGTGCAGCGTGAACGTCGTTCCGGACGCGGAGGCGTGCACCGCGGTCGCGCGCACTCCCTCCTCGCCGTACTGACCGAACCAGACGATCCGGGCCCGGGTGGAGGCGGCCATACCGGCGACGCGCGGGTCGTCGGTATTCAGCACCGCGACATCCGTCGCCAGCAGCTCGGTGACCATTTCGGTCTTCGCGCGGACCGTGGCCTCGATACCTCCGAATTCGCCGGCGTGGGCGAGGCCGACCTTGAGCACGATCCCGATGTCGGGACGGGCCATCCGGATGAGCCGGGCGATCTCGCCGACACCGCTCGCGCCCATCTCCGCCACCAGGAAACGGGTGTCGCGGGTCAGTTCGAGCATTGTCAGCGGCGCGCCGACCTCGTTGTTGAAAGATGCGCGGGCCGCGACGGTGGGGCCGACACGTTCGAGCACGGCGCGGAGCAGGTTCTTCGTCGTGGTCTTGCCGTTGGATCCGGTGACGGCGACGATCTTGAGGTTGCCGGCTTCCCGCACGCGGGCCACGACGTCGGTGGCGAGGGCGCCGAGGGCGAGCACGGCGTCCGGCACGACGATCTGCGCGACGGGGAGATCAAGGTGTCGTTCGACGATCAGCAGGGTGGCGCCGCGATCGACGGCGGCCGGAGCGAAGAGGTGACCGTCGGTCACCTCACCGGGCTTGGCCACGAAGATGGAGCCGGGAACGGTGTCGCGCGAGTCGGTGTGCACCATTCCGTCGGTCACCGAGTCGATGCTCCGAGAAGTTCCGTCCAGGTGGAGCGTTCCGTCGACGGCCAGGGCGATCTGGCCCAGGGTCAGCGCGATCATCTACAACCACCCCGCATCGCGCAGCGCCTGGCGGGAATCGTCCCGGGCGGAGTACGGAATCTTCACGCCGGCGACCTCGTGATAATTTTCATGGCCTGGTCCCGCATACAAAATCGCGTCGCCTTCTTTCGCTAGGGAGAGCGCCGTCCGGAACGCCGTTCGGGGGTCGGGCACCTCATAGAACTCGCCGCCGGGCACAGCCTCCCTGGCGGCAGTGAGAAGCGTGGCACGGATGGCCGCGGGGTCTTCGAACCGAGGGTGGAAGTCGGTGATGACAACGACATCCGCCCCGCGGGCCGCGATGGCACCCATATCGGCCCGTTTGGTGGTGTCGCGGTCGCCGTCCGCGCCGAAAACCATGATCAGGCGACCGGTCGTGAACTTGCGAATGGCCGCGAGGGTGTTCAGGAACGCGTCCGGGCTGTGCCCGTAGTCGATGTAGACGAGCGGACCGGTGTCCCCGGAGATGCGCTCGGCGCGCCCGGGGATATAGACGTCGATTCCGCCGTCACGATCGAGGGAATGGGCGATCGCCTCCAGGTCGTAGCCGGATTCGACCAACATCAGGATGGCCAGGGCCGCGTTGGCGGCCATGAACCAGCCGACCAGGGGAACCCGGGTCTGCAGGCGGCGCCCCTCGGGACCCTCGAGCAGGAACTCGGTGTACAGCGCGCTCTCGGAGACGATGGACATGTGCCAGTCGGCGGCGACATCCGGGTTGCTGCTCAGGGTGGTGACGGGGATCCGGCACTCGTCGACGATCCGGCGGCCCCAGTCGGAGTCGACCGTGATGACGCCCCGCCGGGAGCGGTCAGGCTGGAACAGCTCGAGTTTGGCCTGGAAGTACTCGTCGAGGCCCGCGTAGTCGTCGAGGTGGTCGTGACTCAGATTCGTGAACCCGGCGACGTCGAAGACGAGCCCGTCCACGCGGTGGCGGGTCAGCGCCTGGGCGGACACCTCTATCGCAACGGCGCGCACCTCGGCCTCTCGCATGCGGGAGAGGAGGGCGTGCAGCTCGGTTGCCTCCGGGGTCGTCAGCGAGCTCACCACGGCGAGGTCGCCGATGCGGCGCTCGGCCGTCGAAGTGAGCCCGGCCACGACGCCCAGTTGGTTCAGCAGGGCGAAGAGGAGGTAGACCACGCTGGTCTTGCCGTTGGTTCCGGTGACGGAGAAGAGCGTGGCCGGATTGGCTTCGGTGCGGTAGATCCAGGCGGCGACGGCACCGAGCGCGGCGCGCGCGTCCGGGGTCACCAGGATCGGCAGGCCGCTGTCGGCGGCCAGTACCGCCCCGGCCTCATCGGTCAAAATCGCGACCGCGCCGGACTCGCGGGCGCCGGCGGCGTAGGACGCGCCATGACTCGCCCGCCCGGGAACGCCGACATAGAGGTCTCCGGGCTGAACGGTTCGGGAGCTCAGGCTCACGCCGGTGACCTCGAGGCCATCGACATCGCCGTGCACGTACAGTTCGAATTCATCGACCAGTCCCGACAACGATCTGGGGACCGGATGCTGAGGACGGAGAGCCGAGGGTGCCAATTCGGTCACGGGGCTCGCTTTCTTACCAGGTACCGGGAAGGGCAGGCGCGGTGGCGCCCGAGGGGACTGCCCGGTACTTCTTCAGCACCTGACTCATGACCTCTTGAAAGATCGGAGCAGATGCCGCGGAAGAGTTCAGTTTAACAGGATCGGCGAGGCTGACCGAAACGACATACTGCGGATCGTCGCCCGGAGCGAAGCCGGAGACCGACACCAAATACCCCTTGGTGTACCCACCCTGACCATCGGGCATCTGCGCTGTCCCGGTCTTCGCGCCCACCCGGTAGCCCGGAATCTCCCACGTCTTGGCCAGCCAGGCTTTCTGGTAGACCATCTCGAGGATGTCTGCGGTCTCCCGGGCGGCGGCGGCCGACACGACCGGGGTGCCGACCGCTTCGGGCACGTCGGTCATGCTGCCGTCAGCGTGGCGGCAGCCTGCGACCAGCTGCACGGGCATCCGCACGCCGTTGTTGGCCAGGGTCTGGTAGATGCTGGAGACCTGAATGGCCGTGGTGGTGAGCCCCTGACCGAACATGGTCGCGTACTTGGTCTGGTTATCCCAATCTTCGAAGGGGCGAAGGGTGCCGGATTCCTCGGCGAGGAATCCGGACTCCGAGGCCGAGCCCACACCGAACTTACTCATATAGTCGTAGCGCTGCTGGTCACTGATCAACTCGCCGAACTTCGACATGCCCGTGTTCGATGACTCGATCATCACGCCCGTGAGGGTGAGGTTCAGGTCGGCGTGGTTGGAGCTATCGTTCACGTTGGCCCCGTTGGGCGGCAGGTACCGGTACGGCGCGACGACCCGGCTCAGCGGGGTGGCGGCCCCCGCGTCGAGAACGGATGCCGTGGTCAGCGCCTTGTACGTAGAACCGGGCTCGAAGGGGGCGGTGAAGGCCCGGGAGCCGCGGTCCTCAGCGTCGGGGGTGCCGTTGACGTTGTTGGGGTCGACCGACGGGTAGTCGGCGACCGCGACGAGCTTCCCGGTCTTCACCTCCTGCACCACCACGTTGCCCCAGGCCGCGCCTGTGGCGACGGCCTGTTCGGCCAGCACCTGCTGCACGAACCATTGCAGGTCGGAGTCGATGGTCGTGACGACATCGCCGCCGTCCTTAGCCCGGGCCGTGGTGACGGTGCTCTGGGGCAGGCGCACGCCATCCGCACCCTTCTCATAGGTCTCCGTGCCGTTGGTGCTCGCGAGGCAGGCGTCCTGCCCGAGCTCGATGCCGGCCTGGGCCTCACCCCCGGAGGAGACGAATCCGACCAGGTTGCCGGCCACGGCGCCGTCCGGGTAGACCCGGCCCGGGTTCTTCTCGGCGTACATCCACGGGATGTCGAGCTGGTCGATGGCCCGAAACACCGAGACGTCCACGGCGCGCACGACGACGGCGTAGTCGGAGTCCTTGTCGGCGGCCAGGGAGCCGGAGATGATCCGGAGGATCTCGTCACCGGTCTGCCCGGTGAGGGCGCCCACCTCCGCGGCCGCCTGGGCGACAGTCACGGTCACGTCGCCATCGTCGGTGGTGCGGTCGAATTCCGCGGCGTTCCGCGGGGACAGGGTGATGTTGTACCGCATGACCGTGCCGGCCAGGACGACCCCGTTCGTGTCGACGATGTCTCCGCGGGCTCCATAGACGGGCTGCTCGACCGACCGGTTGCCCAGCGAGTCGGCGCTGAGCGTCTCGGCGCGCACGACCTGGATGTCGACGAGCCTGACCACGAACACGGCCACGAACACGAGCAGGATCAGGATCGTCGCGGCACTGCGCCGCCTGCTGGACCGAGAGCTGCTCGCCACCTCTGATTCCTTACTGCGGCCGGGGCCGCGGGTTGGGCGCGTTCTGGGAACGCAACTAACGGGAGGTCGGGCGGGACGTCCCTCGCGAGACGGGCGAGGCGGGGCGGGCTAGCGGGTCGTGGGCGTCGGCAGAGCGTTGGGTTCGGCTGCCGGGGCAACCGGGGCGACCGCCGCGGGGACCTCGGCCGGTGAACCGCCGAGGCTGGCTCCCTGGCCGCTGTTCTGCGGCAGCTCCGTGATCAAAGGTACGCCGGCCAGGAGTGAGTTCGGCACCAGACTCGCCGTCCCGGCCTGGCTTCCGCTGGCCGAGGCCGGGGCGCCGAGCACGGCGCCGTCGGACAGTTGCAGGAACAACGGATTGGAGTTGGTGACCATGCCGAGCGCTTCCGCGTTCGCGGCCAGGCTCTGCGGGGAGGACACCCGCACGAGGTCCTCGGTCACGCTCTCCGCCGTGCGTCCGAGTTCGACCTGGCTGGCCTGCAGCCGGGACACCTCGTAGGCGGACTGGGAGATCCCGACGCTCAGCAGCAACTGGGCGATCACGATGACCGCCACGCCGGTGACGGCCGATAGGGCGTAGACGATTTTCGGCCGCGCGTGTCGCTGGCTGCGCGGCGACACGATCTGGATGTGGCGAGGCTCCGACACCGGAGCGGCGTCGGGGGTGCTCTCCCAGGCGGGTCGTAGGACGCGTGCGAGATTGTCACTCATGCGGCTCTCCTCAGTCGCTCGGCGGCGCGAAGGCGAACCGGCGTTGCGCGCGGGTTTCTCGCCTTTTCCTCGTCCGAGGCCAGTTCGGCGCCTCGGATCAGAAGTTTGAACAGTGGTTTGTGTTCGGGAAGCTCAATCGGCAATCCGGCAGGGGCGGTGGAGCCGGATGCCTTCGCCAGGGTCTTCTTCACAATCCGGTCCTCGAGGGACTGGTAGGCCATGACGACGATGCGCCCACCGACCGCGACCGAATCGAGCGCTGCGGGAATGGCGCGCTCGAGCACGGCGAGTTCCTGGTTGACCTCGATGCGCAGCGCCTGGAAGACCCGCTTCGCGGGGTGTCCGGCGCGCTGAACGACGACCGGTGTGACGGCGGTGATCACGGAGACCAGCTGGGCCGACCGCACGAACGGGGTGGTCTCCCTGGCCTCGACGATGGCCTTGGCGTAGCGTGCCGCCAGCTTCTCCTCGCCGTACTCGTGGAAGATCCGGCGCAGGTCCTGCTCGCTGTACGTGGCCAGGATGCGCTCGGCCGTCAGCGAGCTGGTGTTGTCCATGCGCATGTCCAGCGGCGCATCCTTGGAATAGGAGAAACCACGCTCGACCCGGTCGAGCTGGAGCGAGGACACGCCGAGGTCGAAGAGCACGCCGGACACCTCGCGGATGCCGAGGCCGGCCAGCGCGTCCTGGATACCGTCGTAGACGGTGTGCACGAGGTGAACCCGGTCGCGGAACGGCTTCAGCCGCTCCTCGGCGATCGCGAGGGCGTCGAGATCCCGGTCGAGTCCGACCAGGACGAGCCCGGGGAATCGCTGCAGGAACGCCTCGGCGTGCCCGCCCATGCCAAGAGTGGCGTCGACGAGCACGGCGCCGGGTTGTTCCAGTGCCGGTGCGAGCAGCTCGACGCAGCGGTCGAGCAGAACTGGGGTGTGGATGTCGTTGATGGCCATAGTCCCGGGTGGATCCTGATTCCTGATCCCCATCCATTCGTCTCTGCCACCGGGGAAGTGTGTCAGGCAGAACGGCTGGGAGTCAGGCGTCAGGAGCTAGATGAGTCCCGGAATCACCTCCTCCGTGATGTTGGCGAATGGTTCTTCCTGTTCGGAGAGGTATGCGTCCCAGGCGGCGGTGTCCCAGATCTCGACCCGGTTGCCGGCGCCGATCACGGTGAGGTCCCGATCGAGCCCGGCCCAGGCGCGTAGGTTCGCGGGGATGGTCACCCGGTTCTGCTTGTCGGGCTGCTCTGCGCTCGCGCCGGAGAACATCATGCGACTGAAGGAGCGCCCGCTCTGGTCCGTGAGCGGCGCCTGGGAGATCTTCGCGTAGTACGCCTCGAACTCCCGGGTCGTGAACACGTAGAGGCAGTTCTCCTGGCCTCGGGTCATGACGATCCCGGGAGACAGCTCGTCCCTGAATTTCGCGGGAAGGATGATGCGGCCTTTTTCGTCGAGCTTGGGGGCGTACGTGCCAAAGAACATTCATCTCCCCCTCTCATCCGGTCACGTTCCAGATCTTGCTCCACTTTACTCCACTTTGATCCACTAAACAGAATAAACGCCCAAATATTGGAGAAATTCTCCCCACTGATCCGCATGAACACGGGGAAGAGCAGGGTGGAGGGATATTCAACACCGGGATTCACTTCGCGCCATTTTCAGGCACAAAAAAAGGGCCGATCGGATGATCGGCCCTGTCTGCGAGGTGCGGTGGAGCGAAAGTGCGGTGGAAAGGTGGTGAGGAGGTTACTGCTGGCCGTCCTGGCGGCGATCCCAGCGTTCGTTCATCCGATCCATGAAACCGCGCTGAGACGACCGCTGCTGCTGGTTCGGACGGGAGCGCGGAGCGGCTGCGGACATCCGCCGGGCGGACTTGCTGGGCGTGGTCGCGATCAACACCCCGGCGAACATGATAATGAAGCCGAGGACGCCGAGCCAGAGCTGCTGAATAGCCACGCCGGCGATGAGAGCACCGATGCCGGCAACCGCGGCCAGAACCCCGATGGAAATCGAGCGGTAGTCGGGCCGGAGGCTGCTGCCGCCGACGGTCGCCACGAAGTCGGCGTCATTGTGGTACAGGCCGCGCTCCATCTCTTCGAGGAGTCGCTGCTCTTGTTCCGAAAGCGGCATCTCATTCCTCCTGTTGGGATCGCGCTGTGCTCCACCGATTCTAACCCCGCCGTGATGGCTAGGCTAGGCAAGTGGCGCAAAGCAATCATCTGATCGATCTGGTTCATTCTCGCATCGACGAATTCCTCGAAACCCGTTTACCAATTGTGACTACCATCAGCCCCGATCTCACGCCGCTGGTGGAGTTCTCACGGCAGTTTCTCAGCGGTGGCAAACGCTTCCGTGCGCTGTTCTGCTACTGGGGCTGGCAGAGCGTCGGCACAAGCGGATCCGCTGGTGCGAACGGGGATTCCGACCCCGCCCTGACCGCGCTGGTGCCGGTCATCTCCGCGGCGGCGGCCCTGGAAATCTTTCATGCGGCAGCGCTCGTCCACGACGACATCATCGATAATTCGGACACCCGGCGAGGCGCGGCCTCCGCCCACAAACTCTTCGAGGGCATGCACGGCCAAAACGGCTGGGCAGGCAGCCAGGTCGCGTTCGGCCGGGCCGCCGGAATCCTTCTCGGCGACCTCCTGCTGGGCTGGAGCGATGAGCTGCTCGACGAGGGGCTCGCGGCAGCCCCCGACGCGTCGGCCGCGGTCCGGGCACGGATAGAATTCAACCGGATGCGCACCGAGGTCACCGTGGGCCAGTACCTCGACATCTTCGAAGAACGCGCCTGGCTCACCCAGCCCGAATCGGAGCTCTTCGACCGGGCGCTGCGGGTCATCGTCTTCAAGTCGGCCAAGTACAGCGTGCAGGCCCCGCTCGTGATCGGCGCAGCCCTGGCCGGCGCCGGCCCGGACCACCTCGTCGCCCTGCGTGCCTTCGGACTGCCTCTCGGCATCGCATTCCAACTTCGGGACGACCTGCTCGGGGTGTTCGGCGACGCCTCCGTCACCGGCAAACCGAGCGGCGACGACCTCCGCGAGGGCAAACGCACCGTACTGGTCGCTCTGGCGCGGGAGAACCTGACGGACACGGCCCGCGATGACCTGGACGCGCTCCTCGGCGACCCCCTGCTGACGGAAGCACAGATCGGGATGTTGCAGCGCACCATCGTGGACAGCGGCGCCGTCGAGCGGATCGAGGCGCTGATCGACTCGAACGTCGCCGAGGCCCTCGCAGCTCTCGAGGGATCACCGATCAGCGACGCGGTCACGACGCGGCTGATGGAGCTGGCCGAGACGGTGACCCGCCGCGCGTTCTAGGAGCGTGTGTCAGTAACGCCTATTCGCAGTTGATGCGACGAGATTCGGGCCAATTTGGCCGGAGCGGGCGGGGCGTTGCTGTGGCGGTCGTCGTGGACTTCGGGGTCTGCCTTGTTCTCGTGCCGACTGAAAATAGGGCCAGTGCCGCGTTGGCGGCAGTAGGTCGAGGCCGCTGGCGCCCGGCAGGGCTGTTCTGCCTTGGTCCTTAGGTTGCCGGGCGGGCTGTCAGTGCGGCTTGCGTGGCGAGGAGAGCTTTGGTGTGCACGGTGTGGAGCTTCATCAGGTTGTGGCAGGCAGCGATCAGGTCCCACTCGTGGGCTGCTTGCTCCAACCCGCGTAGCAGAACGAATTTTCCTTGTCGGGTGTGGATCTGACCGAACACGGGCTCCACGATTGCCTTCCGCCGCGCATAGGCCGCGCGGCCCTTCTTCGTCTTCAGCTTCCGTGCCATGCGTTCGCGCAACGTCGCGTCAGCGGGGATCCGGCCCCGAGGAACATCCGGAACACGTTCACCGTGCTTCACCCGGCCGGTCGCGATGAAGAACTCAGTCCGCCCGTCGCTCGCGGCTTCCACGGTCTTGGCGAAGTCCAAGTTTGCTGCTGAACAATACCCGGCATCCACCAGCACTTCGGCGGGGAGAGTACCCATCGTGGCGTGGAGTTTCTCGATCATCGGCACGACCTGTTCAACGTCCACGGCAATATTCGTCAGCGTCGTCGCGACGATCACTTGATGGTCCGCATCAACGATGGCCTGCGCGTTGTAGGTGTAGTGGAAGGCCCCGTCGGCGGTCTTCATGATCCGAGCGTCCGGGTCGGTGAAGTTGCGCTGAGCCTTCGGAGCGACGACCGCGTTCTTTGCCGCGTCATCACCCTTCTTCGAGACCACGTCGTCATCATCGCCCTTGTACCGGGCCTTCTTCTCCGCGTCTTTTCGAGCCCGCGCGGCCGCGTCTGCCTCCAACGCGGCGCGCGCCTCAGCCAGTTTCACCAGGCGTGACTCCCGCCGCGCGAGCTCCGGCGGCAACTCATCGCCGCGTTTGTCTTTCCCGAAACGGGCATCCTCAGCGTCATCAATCGCGTCGGCGTCAGCCAGCAGAGCGGAGACCTCGTCGGCGAGGACCTTCTGTTTCTCCGTCAGGCGGGCGTAACTCATGGCCTTGCGCCGGGACGCGTTCGCGCGCACTTTGGTGCCGTCCAACGCGACCTGCCCTAATGACACCATTCCGGCGGCGCGGCAGAGCTCCAAAGCCTGCAAGAACACGTTCCCCAAGCTGGAAAGGTGCCGTTTGCGGAACCGGGCGATGGAGCGAAAATCCGGCGCCTGCTGCGCGGCCAGCCAGCGGAACGCGACCACATCCACGCAGACACGTTCCAACTCCCGTGACGACCGAACACCCACGCAATACCCGTAAAGCAGGACACGGACCATCAGCCGAGGGTCGTAAGGCGGCTGGCCCTTCGTCTTCGCGTAGGACGCGTAGAACTTCTTCAGATCCAGCTGGGTTTCGACGATGTCCGCGATGAAACGGGAGAGGTGATTCTGCGGCAGCCACTCATCCAACGACGGCGGTACCAACATCACCGCCGCCGGCTCGAACGCCCGGAATCGCTTGTTCACGCCCGCGCCAGCTTCGACCCCGTCATCCACGACCAAGTCAACGTGCTCAAGTTCCGTCGCGGGGAACAGGCCATCAGAATCGCTCATAAGCAATTTTCCCAGACCCCACGGCCAAGGACGGGAAATCCGGCGGCGTTTTAAACTTTGCCGTTACTGACCCACGCTCCTAGGAGCACTGAAAAGTCAGGCGAGCGCCTGGGCGACCCGGCGCACTTCGGCCTTACGGCCGGCGAGCAGTGCCTGGACCGGGGGGACGCCGAGGCTGCCGTCGACCTCAAGGAGCCAGCGCATCGCCTGCTCGTCACTGAAGCCGTCGTCGGAGAGCACGATCAGGGTGCCGCGCAGCTCGGGCAGCGGGGCGCCGTCCCTGATGAACGCGGCGGGAACCTGCAAGGGGCCGTTGTCACGGCGCATGGCGAGCAGCTGCTTGTCGTCGATCAGCTGACGCACGCGGCTCTGGCTGACGCCGAGCACCCGGACGAGGTCGGGGATGGACAGCCACTCTTGATCTGAGAACGATTCGGTCACTCATCAAGCCTCCCATGATTCGACAGGCCGGACAAACTGTCAGGGCGCAAACGCGCGTGTTGTTGCCCAGAATGGGGGCCAACCTGCTTGACTGATTAATACTGTGCCAGCACCGCTGTCGCATGCAATCGACGGGAGCGGAATGTCGGCACCAGCCAGCAGGAACAGTCCAGCCAGCAGCACCAGCAACGTGAATTCTTCGACGCCCGGCGAGGGCCGCCACCGGCACGCCACCGAACGACGGGGTCTGGGCGTCCTGGTCACCGTCCCGCTCGTGCTGATCAGCACGATCGCGATCAGCCTGAACCTGGCGTCGCCGGCGGAAGCCGCCACCATCGCGAAGAAGACGCTGAAGAGCAAGAGCTTCCTACCGGCCGCGGTGCCCGCCGACCCAGGCCGGCAGAGTATCGCCGCCGCCGCGGCGCCGAGCCAGTACCAGGTCGTCGACGGCGACACCGTGAGCAGCGTGGCCGGACGATTCGGTCTCTCCACCGCATCCGTGCTCGCCCTCAACGGCCTTGGCTGGTCCGCGTTAATCTTCCCGGGCCAGATGCTGACCCTGGCCGGCCTGGCGCAGCCGTCCGCTCCGGCTCCGGCGCCCGTCGCCGCCGAGATCTCGCGGTACCTGATCCAGAGCGGGGACACGCTTTCCGGCGTTGCCGCCGCGCACGGGCTCTCCCTCGGGGCCCTGCTCCGCGTGAACGGGCTCGACGCGGGCAGCATCATCTTCCCCGGACAGGCCGTCGTGCTGCCGCCGGGCGAGGGTGCCGCGCCGGTCTCGGCCGTGCCGGCCGCAGCCGTCGCCCCGCTGAATGTTTCCGGCACGCACACGATCGCCGCCGGCGAGACCATCGGAGCCCTCGCGGCCGCGGCGGGCGTCTCGGTGCAATCCGTGCTCGACGCCAACGGCCTCGGCTGGACCAGCATCATCTACCCCGGCCAGGTCCTGTCGATCCCGTCCGGCTCCGTTCCCGCGGCGCCGGCGATGGAATCGGCGATCCTCATCGAGGAGGCCGTCCCTGCGCCGTCTGCAGCGCCCGGCGAGGTCACGCCGCTCAGCGAGGACATGCGCCGGCACGCCGAAATCATCATCGCGAGCGGTCGCCGCGCGGGTGCCGGCGACTCCGCAATCGTGATCGCCCTGGCCGCCGCGGCCCAGGAATCCGGGCTGCGCAACGTGCAGTACGGCGACCGCGACTCCCTCGGCCTCTTTCAGCAACGCCCCAGTTTCGGCTGGGGAACGCCCGAGCAGGTGCTCGACCCGGAGCGGGCCAGCCTCGCCTTCTTCGGCGGCCCCGTGAACCCCAACCCCGGCATCACGCGCGGACTGCTCGACATCCCCGGCTGGGAGTCGATGACCGTGACCGAGGCCGCGCAGACCGTGCAGATCTCGGCTCACCCCAACCACTACGCGAAGTGGGAAACATCGGCTCGGGCCTGGCTGGCCGATCTCGGCTGACCTGCAGCTCGCATCCGCTCAGGCGTGAAAACCCTGACTTGCGAGTGTTCCGGCACAGGGAACGGCTTCGCAATCCCTAGACTCGACTAGTGAGCGATACCCCTGCCGATCCCATGGTCGGCCGTCTGATAGACGGCCGCTATCAGGTGCGCTCCCGGATCGCCCGCGGTGGCATGGCCACCGTGTACCTCGCGACCGACCTGCGCCTCGAACGCCGGGTCGCCATCAAGATCATGCACGGGCATCTCGCCGACGACAACACGTTCAAGGCCCGGTTCGTGCAGGAGGCCCGCTCGGCCGCCCGGCTCGCGCACCCGAACGTGGTCAACGTCTACGACCAGGGCCAGGATGCCGATATGGCCTATCTGGTCATGGAATACCTGCCCGGCATCACTCTGCGCGACCTACTCAAGGACTACGGCCGGCTCACCAGTGAGCAGACGATGGACATCCTCGAGGCGGTGCTCTCGGGCCTCGCCGCCGCGCACAAAGCGGGAATCGTGCATCGCGATCTCAAACCGGAGAACGTTCTCCTGGCCGACGACGGCCGTATCAAGATCGGCGACTTCGGGCTCGCCCGGGCCGTCAACAACAACACGGCCACCGGGCAGGCCCTGCTCGGCACGATCGCCTACCTCTCCCCCGAACTCGTCACGCGGGGCATCGCGGATGCCCGCAGCGACATCTACGCGCTCGGCATCATGACCTACGAGATGCTTACCGGCGAGCAGCCCTATGTGGGCGAAGCGCCCATGCAGATCGCCTACCAGCATGCGAACGACACCGTACCCATGCCGAGCGCGCGGATACCCGCGATTCCGCACGAGCTCGACGAACTGGTGCTCTGGGCCACCGCCCGCGACCCGGAGCAGCGCCCCCGGGACGCACGTGTCATGCTCGATCAGCTGCTCGACCTCGACAAGCTCGTGCGCCCGGCTCCCCCGGCGACCGGACAATCCGCGACCATGGTGCTGCCCGGCGGCGTGACCGCAGCGGTGGCCGACGCGGACACCCAGATCCTCGGCGGTGCCCCGCTCGCCCCGGCGGTGGCCGGCGTGGCCACGGCGGCTACTGCCTCGGCACCCGCCACCACCATTCTCCTGGCCGACAAGGCCCGCACCCGCAAGTTCCGCGGTTTCTGGCTCTTCGCGCTGGTGCTCATGCTGACAGCCCTTGCCGGCGGAACCGGCTGGTTCTTCGGCAACGGCCCCGGCTCGGAGGTGCCGATTCCCGCCCTCGTCTCGGTGTCCCCCGACGACGCCACCGCCCAGCTCACCGGACTCGGGCTGGAGGCGGAGCTCGGCACCGAGTTCAGCGGCACCATCCCCGCCGGCCTCGTCTCCAGCACCAGCCCGGATTCGGGCACCCGCGTGGCGAAGGGCAGCACGGTGACGCTGCGTGTATCCCAGGGCCCGCAGCCGATCGTGCTGCCCGTGCTGGCGGGATTGACGGCCGATGCTGCGACCTCCGCCGTCACGGACCTGAAGGCAGGCATCGGGGCGACCGATTCTCTCTTCGACGACACCGTGGAATCGGGCCTGGTCATCTCCGCGAGCCGCGAAACCGACGCCGGGGACGTCTCCCAGGGGGGGGACTACTTCGTGGGCATGAACGTCAATCTGGTCCTCTCACTCGGCCCCGTACCGGACGTGTCCGGCAAATCCGTCACGGAAGCCACCGCGATACTGGCGGAGAAGGGGCTGCTCGTCACCCCCGGCGACGAGGTCTACAGTGAGTCGATCGCCGAGGGCGACGTCGTGAGCGCGGCCCCCGTGAACGAGGGTCCCGTACGCACCGGCGACACCTATGCACTCACCACCTCCCTCGGCCCGGCACCCGTCACGGTGCCCAACATCGTCGGCCTCCCGTGGAACGAGGGCAAGCAGGTGCTCACCGACCTGGGATTCAAGCTGAGCTACAATCTCGGCGCGGATGCCATCGCACCGCTCCTAAGCGTCGCTTCGACGAATCCCGAAGCCGGCACCGACGCGCCCAAGAACAGCACCATCACCCTCAAGCCGACGAACCCGTTCGGCTAGACAGCCGTCACGGCCGGGCGGCCGAACCCGCCGGTTCCCCTGCCGGACCGGGCACCCGGGGCCGCGGGGACCGGTCAGCGAGCGGCGAGCTCCTCGGCGACCAGGAAGGCGAGCTCGAGCGACTGCATATGATTCAGGCGCGGGTCGCAGAGCGACTCGTAGCGGGTCGCCAGCGCGGCCTCGTCGATGTGCTCGGAACCACCCAGGCACTCCGTGACGTCGTCGCCGGTAAGTTCGACGTGAACGCCGCCCGGGTGTGTACCGACGCTGCGGTGCGCCTCGAAGAAGCCGCGCACCTCGTCGACGACGTCGTCGAAACGACGGGTCTTGTACCCGGTGGGCGTGGTCACACCGTTGCCGTGCATCGGGTCGGTGACCCAGAGCGGCTTGGCCTCACTGGCCTTGATCGCCTCCAGCAGCGGCGGCAAGGCGATGCGCACCTTTCCCGCACCCATCCGGGTGATGAACGTGAGACGACCGGGTTCGCGGTTCGGGTCAAGCTTGTCGACCAGTCGCAGCATGTCGTCGGTTGACGTGCTCGGACCGAGCTTGACCCCGATCGGGTTGCGCACCCGGGAGAGGAAGTCGACGTGCGCGCCGTCAAGGTCACGGGTGCGCTCCCCGATCCAGATGAAGTGCGCGGACGTGTTGTACGGCGTGCCCGTGCGGGAATCGATCCGGGTCATCGGACGCTCATAGTCCATCAGCAGACCCTCGTGACTGGTGTAGAACTCCGTCCGACGCATGGCCTCAAAGTCGGCGCCGCACGCGATCATGAACTTGATCGCGCGGTCGATCTCCTTGGCCACCTTCTCGTAGCGCTGGTTGGCCGGGTTTGCGGCGAAGCCCTGGTTCCAGCTGTGCACCTGGCGCAGGTCGGCGAAACCGCCCTGCGTGAAGGCACGGATCAGATTGAGGGTGGAGGCGGCGGTGTGGTAGCCCTTGACCAGGCGGGCCGGGTCGGCCTCGCGCGATTCGGGTGTGAAATCGTAGCCGTTGACGATATCGCCGCGGTAGGCCGGCAGGGTGACGCCACCCCGGGTCTCGAAATCGCTGGAGCGTGGCTTGGCGAACTGGCCGGCCATCCGGCCCATCTTGATCACGGGCATCGACGCGCCGTACGTCAACACGACGGCCATCTGCAGCACGGTCTTGACCCGGTTGCGGATCTGCTCCGCGGTGGCGCCGCTGAACGTCTCGGCGCAGTCGCCGCCCTGCAGCAGGAAGGCATGGCCGCTGGCGGCCTCGGCGAGCCGGTTCCGTAGAATGTCGACCTCGCCGGCGAAGACCAGCGGCGGCTGCGTGGATAGTTCGGCAGATGCCGCGGCAACCGCATCCGCGTCGGGCCAGGTCGGCTGCTGCTTGATCGGGAGGGTGCGCCAATAGTCCAGGCCGGCAACCACAGATCGGTCTGCGAGCACGACTGGTTCGGTGGGGTCTACCACGGGACTATTCCTTTTTTGTCTGGTCCGGCGAAAAAAAAATTGTGGGCCGGGCTATCGGGTCGGGGTCTCTCGGCCCCTGGGCAACCGTCTGATTCTATCGGGTCAGGCTGGCCCGCTTTTCTTTCACGCTGGTCGCGTAGACGTCCACATACTCCTGCCGGCTGAGGGCCTGCAGCTCGTACATCAGCTCGTCAGTCACGGACCGGAGCACGAACCGGTCGCTTTCCATGCCGTCGAAGCGGCTGAAGTCGAGGGGTTCGCCGATCACGATGCCGATCCGGCGCACCTTCGGGATGCGGGTGCCCGTCGGCATGGCCTTCTCAGTGTCGATCATGGCCACGGGGATGACCGGGACCTCGGCCTCGAGCACCATCCGTGCCACGCCGGTGCGGCCCCGGTACATCTTCGCGTCCGGACTGCGGGTGCCCTCAGGGTAGATGCCGAGTACGCCGCCGGCACCCAGGACGCGCAGGCCGGTGTTGAGGGAATCCTCGGATGCCTTGCCACCCGACCGGTCGATCGGCAGCTGGCCGGTGGCCTTGAAGAACTGTCGTGTCGCCCAGCCCTTGAGCCCCTTACCCGTGAAGTACTCGCTCTTGGCGAGGAAGACGACCCGCCGCGGCACGACCAGCGGCAGAAACACCGAGTCGATGAACGACAGGTGATTGCTCGCGAGGATGACACCGCCCTCCTTGGGGATGTTCTCGAGCCCGACCACCCAGGGCCGGAAGATAGCCAGCAGCAGAGGGCCGATGACAATGTTTTTCATGAGCCAGTAGAACATCGTTGCTCCCTCGGTAACCCGGAAAGCCTACTGCGCGAAAACGTGTTTCCGCGCCAGGTCGGCGGCACCGACGACACCGGCGTCGTTGACGAGCTGCGCGATGGCGAATTCGGCCTCCGGGTGGAAGCCCCTGGCCGGCAGATTTTCGAGGTACGCGGCCCGGATGGGCTCGAGCAACAGTTCACCGGCAGCGGCGACGCCCCCGCCGAAGACGAAGATCTGCGGGTCGAGCACGGCCGCCAGACTTGCGCAGGCCTGCCCGAGCGAGCCGCCCACCTGCCGCAGGGCGGCCAGAGCGCCGTTGTCACCGTCCTGGATCAGCCGGCCGACCTCTTTGCCGGTCAGCTTGCCCTTGCGCTCACGGGCGGCCGCGAGGCCGAGGCCGATTCCGCCGGCATCCGCCAGCTCGGTGGCAATTCGAAGCAGGGCGCGACCCGAACCGTACTGTTCGATGCAGCCGTGGGCGCCGCAGCCGCAGAGGCGACCGCCGGGCACCACGCGCAGATGCCCGAGCTCGGCGGCACAGCCGAAGCCACCGCGGAAGAGACGGTTGTCGGCGACGATAGCTCCGCCCACGCCGGTGCCGATGGTGAGGGTGACCATGTCGGTGTAGCCCCGGCCGGCGCCGAAGGTGAATTCCGCCCAGCCCGCGGCGTTCGCGTCGTTCTCGATCAGGATGGGCAGGTCGAGCCGCGCCTCGAGAGTGGCCCGAAGCGGCTCGTGGCGCCAGTTGACGTTGGGCCCGTAGTAAACGGTGGACTGGGCGGCGTCGATGAAGCCGGCCGCGGCGATCCCGGCGGCGACGACCACCTCGCCCTTCGAGAGCTCCGTGATCATGTCGACGACGGCGTCTTCGATCCCGCGAGGATCGCTCGCGGTGGTCGGGCGTCGATCCGAGCGGATGATCGTTCCGGATTCGTCGACCAGGGCCGCGGCGATTTTGGTGCCGCCGATGTCGATACCAATGGCGTGCACAGCGGACTTCTTTCGTCGATGGATAAAATGGGGCGCTCTGCGAGGCGAGACA
Organism: Cryobacterium sp. TMT2-15-1; assembly: GCF_004402345.1. Lineage (NCBI taxonomy): Bacteria > Bacillati > Actinomycetota > Actinomycetes > Micrococcales > Microbacteriaceae > Cryobacterium > Cryobacterium sp. TMT2-15-1. The sequence goes on from NZ_SOGD01000009.1 coordinate 34,158, forward strand.
ACGAAGCCGGTGCGTCCCCCTAGAGTGTAGTGAATCAAGACACGGCCAGGCGAAACGGCTGCTTCCACGAAGTGACGTGGATAGAGTGGGGCAAATCGCCCGCCCGGTACCAGAGGAGTTACCGTGAAACAGTACGATCTGCCCGCCATCGTTCCCGCAGACCCACAAGCCAATGTCACCGATCTCCTGGTCGAACGCCTCACGGCGACGCCCGGCTCCGTGTTGTTCTCACTGCCGAGAAACGGAGCCTGGTCCCCCGTCACCACCACGGAGTTTCATGCCCAGGTCGTCGCCCTGGCCAAGGGGCTCGTCGCGGCAGGAATCCAGCCCGGAGACAAAATCGGCTTGATGTGCAAGACCCGGTATGAGTGGACGCTGATCGACTTCGCCACCTGGTTCGCCGGTGCCGTGCTGGTCCCCGTTTACGAGACCAGCTCCCCGATCCAGATCCAGTGGATCCTGGGCGACTCCGACGCCGCGGCGGTGATCGTCGAGACCGCCGAGCACTTTTCCCGCTTTGACGAGGTGCACCCCGAGCTCGGCAGCGTGCAGAAGGTCTGGCAGATCGACCTCGGTGACCTCGACAAGCTCGCGGCCTCCGGGGTCGACGTGCCGGATGCCGAAATCGAGCGGCGTCGCTCGCTCGCCGTGGGTTCGGACATCGCCACCCTGATCTACACCTCGGGTTCCACCGGCCGTCCCAAGGGCTGCGTGCTCACCCACTCCAACTTTGTCGAGACGTCGCGCAACTCGGCGGTGGCGCTGAAAGAGGTGCTCACCGACGCGAACGGCGCTTCCACGCTGCTGTTCATCACCACCGCGCACGTTTTCGCCCGGTTCATCTCGGTTCTCTGCGTGCACGCCGGTGTGCGCGTCGGACACCAGCCCGATACCCGGAAGCTGCTCGAATCGCTCGGCACCTTCAAACCCACTTTCCTGCTCGCCGTGCCGCGGGTGTTCGAGAAGGTCTACAACTCCGCCGAGCAGAAGGCGCTGACCGCGGGCCGAGGCAAGATCTTCGAGACGGCCGCCCAGGTTGCCGTCGACCACTCGGTGCTGGTCGATCAGGGCAAGAGCGTTCCGCTGATGCTCAAGCTCAAGTTCACGCTCTTCGACCGTCTGGTGTACAGCAAGCTGCGCGCGGCCATGGGTGGCAACGTGAAGTACGCCGTCTCCGGTTCGGCTCCACTCGGCATGCACCTGGGTCACTTCTACCACAGCCTCGGCATCAAGATCCTGGAGGGCTACGGCCTCACCGAGACGACCGCGCCGACCACCGTGGGTCTGGCCACCAAGTTCAAGATCGGCACCGTAGGCCCGCCGCTTCCCGGCGTCTCGGTGCGCGTCCTGGACGACGGCGAAATCGAGGTCAAAGGCGTCAACGTCTTTAAGGAGTACTGGAAGAATCCCGTGGCCACCGCGGCCGCCTTCCACGACGGATGGCTCCGCACCGGTGACATCGGCGCCATGGACGGCGACGGCTTCCTCACCATCACCGGGCGCAAGAAGGAGATCATCGTCACGGCCGGCGGCAAGAACGTCGCTCCGGCTGCGCTGGAAGACCCGATCCGGTCCAACCCGCTGATCGGCCAGGTGGTCGTCGTCGGCGATCGCAAGCCGTTCATCGCCGCCCTGGTCACGCTCGACCCCGACATGCTCGCGGTCTGGTTGAACAACAACGGCGAGGACGCGGGGATGACGCTGGCCGAGGCATCCGTCAACGCGAAGGTTCTCGCCGAGGTGCAGCGCGCCATCGACCACGCCAACGACCACGTGTCGCGGGCGGAGTCGATCCGCAAATTCACGGTGCTGACGACCGAGCTGACCGAAGCCGCCGGGTACCTGACCCCGAAGCTGAGCATCAAACGGGACATCATCCTGCGCGACTACGCGGATCAGATCGAGGCGATGTACCTGGGCGCCCCGGTGACCGGGACGAACCCGATCAGCAGCTAGCAGTCCCCGCGACAATCGAAACAGGTCCCGTCGTCAAAGTGGCGACGGGACCTGTTTCGCGTCGTCCGGCCGCCTGGGTCGGGACCAGCAGCTCAGGGATCCCCGGCACCGTGCCCGGCGTCGAACCAATTCGACGGAGATTCTGCCGCAGAACTGCCTTTTCTGCACGTTGGGGGCGTTTCCAGCAAAACTTCGTCAAATTCGTGTGGGGCGGAGACCTTTGAAAGCCTCGGACCCGAACGACTGGGGTCAGAACCAGCTCGACTCGCGGACCTCTTTCATGGCGGCCCGCCGGTTCTCCTTATCGAGGCGGTCCAGGTAGAGCAAACCGTCGAGGTGGTCGGTCTCGTGCTGCAGGGCCTGCGCCATGATCCCGGTTCCGGAGAGTTCGACCGCCGTGCCGTCGAGGTCCATGCCGGTCACCCGGGCGAACGGGTACCGCATCGTGGGATACCAGAGGCCCGGCACCGACAGGCAGCCCTCGTCGACGAGCTCGGGCTCCCCCGAGACCTCCACGAGGACCGGGTTCAGGATGTACCCGATCTCGCCATCGACGTTGAAGCTGAATGCGCGCAGATTCACGCCGATCTGGGAGGCCGCGACGCCGGCCCGGCCGGGCAGTCGCACGCTGTCGACCAGGTCCTCGATCAGGCTCCGCACCCGGGCGTCGATCGTGCCGATCGGGTCGGAGACGGTTTTGAGGACGGGATCTCCGAAGAGACGGATCTGGCGCTCGGGCAAAGGTGACTCCAAGTCATGGATGCGGGGGTACGGGGTACCGGATCGGTTTAGACGCCGCGGTCGGCCGGCAGACCCTCCACGACGACGGCCGCGAGGGTGCGGGCCGCGAGCCGGGTGATGGGCTTCAGATCGTCGAAGGATATGACGCTGCCCGCGGCGAGCTGCGGGTCCCAGGGGATGCGCACGATCTCCCGCACCCGGGAGCGGAAATGCGATTCGATCTCTTCCAGCTTCACCAGATTCGTGCCCTGTGTCGCCGTGTTGAGAGCGACGACCGCGTTGCGAACCAGGTCGCCGTAGCCGTTGGCTTCCAACCAGGTCAACGTTTCGGACGCCAAACGGGCCTCGTCGATGCTGCCCCCGGAGACGATGACGATCGAATCGGCCCGCTGCAGCGTGGCACGCATGACGGAGTGCACGATTCCGGTGCCGCAGTCCGTGAGCATGATCGAGTAGTACCGCGCCGCCAGGTCGGCGACGACGTTGTAGTCGTTCTCGTCGAAGGCCTCGGAGAGGAGCGGGTCGGTATCGGATGCGAGGATGTCGAGCCGGGTCGCGTCGCGGGAGACCAGCGACGAGAAATCGGTATAGCCGCCGATCGACGCGGCCTTCGTGACCACGTCACGCACGGTGGACCGGGTCTGTTTCGTGACCCGCTCAGAGAGGGTGCCCCGGTCGGGGTTCGCGTCGACGGCTATGATGCGGTCTTCGCGGGCATCGGCCAGGGCCATGCCGATCAGTGCGGTGACGGTCGTCTTGCCGACCCCGCCCTTGCGGGTGAGGATCGGCACGAAGCGGGTGCCGCCCTCGAAATCCTTGCGGATGCGCTCGTCGAGTTGTTTGGAGGCGCGCACCGTGGCCGAGTCGCCGAGGTTTACCAGATGCAGGGTCGCCGAGTAGACGAAACTGTTCCAGGCTCCTCGGGGCGGCGGTTTGGTGCGACGGTTGACGGCGAGCAGCCGGTCGGGCGTGAGCATGGCGGCGGACTCGGGCGCCGATCCGCCGGCGGGGCGCAGACTCTCCCGGCGGGTGTGCGGAACGGCGTCGCTCGCGGCCGGGCCGGAGAGGGCGCGGACCGCCCCCGTGACGGCTGTGGACAACCGATCGGCGCGCGCCACGGCCGGGGTGCTGACCTCGATCGTGTGCGTGGCCGGGCGTTTCAGGTTCTCCGGCAGGGCCGCCGCCAGGTTCACGATCGTGTGCGGCAGTAGTTCGCTGTGGTACTCGTCTCCCGGCTCGGCGAGAGGCTCGATGGAGGCGTCCGGACCGGACGCCTCGGCGCCTGTGCGCTTATCTGACAAAAAGATCAGTCCCTTCGTCGATAGATCGCACCAAGCCTAGCGTGGACGCACCACCACCAGCAGATCGCCCGCGTCGACCTGCTGGGTTCGCGGCACGGCCACCCGTTCGATGTTTCCCGCGATGGGCGAGGTGATCGCGGCCTCCATCTTCATGGCCTCGATCGAGGCGACGGCCTGCCCGGCCTCGACGGTGTCGCCCTCCTCGACCTGGAGGGTGACCACCCCGGAGAACGGCGCGGCGATCTGGCCCGGCCGGTTGGCATCCGCTTTTTCGGCGACCTTGGTGCTGACCGTGATGTTGCGGTCCCGCACGAACACGGGTCGGAGCTGACCGTTCAGCGTGGTCATGACGGTGCGCATGCCCTTGTCATCGGCCTCGCCGATGGCCTCGAGCCCGACGTAGAGGCGCACGCCCTTGTCGATCTCCACCGCGTGCTCGATGCCCTGCTGGAGACCGTTGAGGTAGTCCACCGTGTCGAGCACGGACAGGTCCCCGAAGAGTTCCCGGATCTGCTCGAATTGGCGCGTGGGCGCCGGGAAGAGCAGCTGGTTCAGCATCATTCGGCAGGTGAGGCCGTCGCTGCTCAAGGCCGCGCGTTCCTCCTGGGTGAGCTCGGTGATTCCGACGCGGACGTTGCGCCCGGCGAGAACCTTGCTGCGGAAGGGCTCGGGCCAGCCGCCGGGCAGGTCGCCCAGCTCCCCCGCCATGAATCCGATCACGGAGTCGGGCACGTCGTAATTGCCCGGGTTCTCGGCGAAGTCGGCCGGGTCGGCACGCACGGCGGCGAGGTAGAGGGCGAGGTCGCCGACCACCTTGGAGGACGGCGTCACCTTCGGCACCCGGCCGAGGATGTCGTTGGCCGCGGCGTACATGTCCTCGATCAGTTCGAAGTCGTCGGCGAGGCCGAGCGCGACCGCTTGCGTGCGCAGGTTGGACAGCTGGCCGCCGGGGATCTCGTGCTTGTAGACCCGGCCGGTGGGCGCGCGCAGACCGGATTCGAAGGGATGGTAGACCCGGCGTACATCTTCCCAATACGGCTCGAGGTCGCAGACGGCCTGTAGGGAAATGCCGGTGTCGCGTTCGGTGTGGGCGAGCGCGGCGACGAGGGACGACGCCGACGGCTGGCTGGTGGTGCCGGCCATCGGAGCGCTGGCCACGTCGACCGCGTCGGCGCCGGCGCGGCTGGCCGCGAGCAGCGTGGCGAGCTGGCCGCCCGGAGTGTCGTGCGTGTGCACGTGCACCGGGAGGTCGAAGCGTGACCGGAGGGCGGTGACGAGCTTCTCGGCCGCGGCGGGGCGCAGCAGGCCGGCCATGTCCTTGATCGCGAGGATGTGCGCGCCGGACTCCACGATCTGTTCCGCGAGCCGGAGGTAATAGTCCAGGGTGTAAAGCTTCTCGGCCGGGTCGAGTAAATCGCCCGTGTAACAGAGTGCGACCTCGGCGATGGAGGAGCCCGTCGCCAGCACGGCGTCGATGGCTGGGCGCATCTGCGAGACGTCGTTGAGTGCGTCGAAGATGCGGAAGATGTCGACGCCTGTCTTGGCGGCCTCGCGCACGAACGCATCGGTCACCTCGGTCGGGTACGGGGTGTAGCCGACCGTGTTGCGGCCGCGAAGCAGCATCTGCACGTTGATGTTCGGCAGGGCCTCTCGCAGCGACGCCAGTCGTTCCCAAGGGTCTTCGCCGAGGAAGCGCAGCGCCACGTCATAGGTGGCGCCGCCCCAGGCCTCGATCGACAGCAACTCCGGGGTCATCCGGGCCACATACGGGGCCACGGCGACGAGGTCGCGGGTGCGCACCCGGGTTGCCAACAGTGATTGGTGGGCGTCGCGGAAGGTGGTGTCCGTCACGGCCAGGGCGGTCTGGGCGCGCAGGTCCGCGGCGAAGCCGGCCGGGCCGAGCAGCTGGAGCCGTTGCCGAGAGCCGGCCGGAGCAGGTTCGGACAGGTCGAGCTTCGGCAGCTTCTCGGCCGGGTTCAGCAGGGTCAGCGGCACCCCGTTGGGCTTGTTGACGGTCACGTCGGCGAGCCAATTCAGGATCTTCGTGCCGCGGTCCTTGGAGGCGCGGCCGCGCAGCAGCTCGGGGCGCTCGTCGATGAAGGAGGTGCTCAGGTTGCCGGACGCGAAGTCGGGGTCGTCGAGCACGGCCTGCAGGAACGAGATGTTCGTGGACACGCCACGGATACGGAACTCGGCCAGGGCGCGCTTGGACCGGGTCACGGCGGACGGGAAGTCCCGGCCCCGGCAGGTGAGCTTGGCGAGCATCGAGTCGAAGTGCGGGCTGATCTGGGCACCGGGGTTGATCGTGCCGCCGTCGAGCCGGATGCCGGCGCCGCCGGGCGAGCGATAAGTGGTGATCTTGCCGGTGTCCGGGCGGAATCCCATGGTCGGGTCCTCGGTGGTGATCCGGCACTGCAGGGCCGCCCCCCGCAACACGATCTTGTCCTGCGTGAGTTCGAGCTCGCGGAGCGTCTGGCCCGCGGCGATGCGGATCTGGGACTGCACGAGGTCGACATCCGTCACCTCTTCGGTCACGGTGTGCTCGACCTGGATGCGCGGATTCATCTCGATGAACACGTGCTCGCCGGCGCGTTCGCCGACCGTGTCAAGCAGGAACTCGACCGTGCCCGCGTTCACGTAGCCGATCGAGCGGGCGAAGGCGACCGCATCGGCGTACAGACGCTGGCGGATCTCGTCGGAGAGGTTCGGCGCCGGGGCGATCTCAATGACCTTCTGATGGCGGCGCTGCACGGAGCAGTCGCGTTCGAACAGGTGCACGGTCTCGCCGGACGCATCGGCCAGGATCTGCACCTCGATGTGACGCGGCCGCAGCACGGCCTGCTCGAGGAACATGGTCGGGTCGCCGAACGCGCTGTTGGCCTCTCGCATGGCTTCCTCAAGGGAGCCGCGGAGATCGCTCAGCTGAGCCACCCGGCGCATGCCGCGGCCGCCGCCGCCGGCGACGGCCTTGGCGAAGATCGGGAAGCCGATATCGTCGGCCGCGGCGATCAGCTCGTCGACGTCGCGTGAGGGCGCACTGGACCCCAGCACCGGAACGCCCGCCGCGATGGCGTGCTCCTTCGCGGTGACCTTGTTGCCGGCCATCTCGAGCACGTGCTCGCCCGGGCCGATGAAGGTGATGCCCGCCCGGCGGGCCGCCAGGGCCAGCTCGGGGTTTTCCGAAAGGAAACCGTAACCGGGGTAGATGGCGTCGGCGCCGCTCTCCCTGGCCACTCGGATGATCTCGCTCACCGTGAGATAGGCGCGCACCGGGTGTCCCGGTTCGCCGATCTGGTACGCCTCGTCGGCCTTCAGGCGGTGCAGCGAGTTGCGGTCCTCGAAGGGGAACACCGCCACGGTTTTGGCACCCAGCTCATAAGCCGCCCGAAAAGCCCGGATCGCGATTTCCCCGCGGTTGGCAACAAGAATTTTCGTGAACATGCAGACCTTTCAAGCGTGACGTCGCGCACAGCTGACGGTTAGGTTCTCCAAGACTAGTGAAGGTAACGTGTCTACTTGTGCACGTACTAAGCGTTAGCTCCCTCAAGGGAGGAGTAGGCAAGACCACGGTGACCCTGGGTCTGGCGTCTGCTGCCTTCGCCCGCGGCGTGCGAACCCTGGTGGTGGACATCGACCCGCAGTCGGATGTGTCAACCGGAATGGACATCGAGGTCACCGGCCACCTCAACATCGCCGATGTGCTCGCCTCGCCCAAGGAGAAGGTCGTTCGTGCCGCCATCGTTCCCAGCGGCTGGACGCGCGGCCGCCCCGGCACCGTCGACGTGATGATCGGCAGCCCGTCGGCCATCAATTTCGACGGGCCGCACCCGAGCATCCGCGACATCTGGAAGCTCGAAGAGGCACTCTCCACGGTCGAAAAGGACTACGACCTGGTTCTGATCGACTGTGCTCCGTCGCTGAACGCCCTTACCCGCACCGCGTGGGCGGCCAGCGACCGCGTTGCCGTGGTCACCGAACCCGGCCTATTCTCCGTCGCCGCGGCCGACCGGGCGCTGCGCGCGATCGAAGAAATCCGCCGCGGACTCAGCCCCCGGCTGCAGCCGCTCGGTATCATCGTCAACCGTGCCCGCGTGGCGTCTCTCGAGCACCAGTTCCGGATCAAGGAACTCCGCGACATGTTCGGCCCACTCGTACTCAGCCCGCAACTGCCGGAACGCACCTCGCTACAGCAGGCGCAGGGCGCCGCGAAGCCGCTGCACACCTGGCCCGGCGACAGCGCCCAGGAGATGGCGCGCTACTTCGATCAGTTGCTCGAACGCGTGCTGCGCACGGCCCGCATCGGCGAGTACGCGGAACAGCACTAGCCACGGAACACCAGCCAGGGAGCGTTAGCCGGACAACGTTCACCGGATGGGCAGCCGCACAGTGTTTGCCGATCGTGTCGACTGCGTGAAAACGTTCCGCTAGGAGACCTTGCGGCTGCCCCGGCGAACGGACAGCTCGTCCGACGGGTCGATCGGAAGGGTCTCCAGTTCGACCAGGCTCGTCTCGACCTCGCGCAGCACCTTGCCCACGGCGATGCCGAACACGCCCTGACCGCGGCTGACGAGGTCGATGACCTCGTCGTCGGAGGTGCACAGGTAGACGCTGGCGCCGTCGCTCATCAAGGTGGTCTGGGCGAGGTCGCTGACCCCCGACTCGCGCAGTTGGTTCACCGCGGTGCGGATCTGCTGCAGAGAGATGCCGGTGTCGAGGAGCCGCTTGACCAGTTTCAGAACCAGGATGTCCCGGAAGCCGTAGAGACGTTGGGAACCCGAGCCGGCAGCACCGCGCACGGTGGGCTGGACCAGGTCGGTGCGGGCCCAGTAGTCGAGCTGACGGTAGCTGATTCCGGCGGCACGGGCCGCCACGGCGCCACGGTAGCCAAGGTTGTCGTCGAGCTCGGGCATTCCGTCGGTGAAGAGAAGGCCGAGTCCGTAGCGCGAGGCATCGTCACGCTGATTCAGCTCGCTCATACGATGGCCTCTCGGAGGTAGGTCTGCGATACGGATGATCGCTGCATCTACGCTACCGAGGGGGACCGTCCTGATCAACGACATTCGGTCGAGTAAATTGGCGTGTCGGGCTCCACTATTTGGTCAAGCGCCCCAGGGCCGAACGGATCAGACTGCCGCGGATCACTTCGAGCTGGCCGGCGATCTCGACCGCCATTTCGGCGGCCTTAGCCCGGCTCGATGCGTCTTTACGGCGGGAGAGCGGCACGAGGGCACTCTCGATCAGGCCGAGCTCGCGTTCGGCCGCGCCGCGGAATCCGCGCAGGTGGCGGGGCTCGATGCCGCTGCGCTGCAGTTCGACCAGGGCCCGCAGCACGCTGAGCGCGTCGTCGCCGTAGAAGTCGGCCGGCAGGATGATCGATGCGGAAACGGCGTCGTGCAGCAGCATCGCGGAGGCCCCTGCTTCGCGCAGCAGTTCGTCGCGGTCCAGCCGGCGGGCGGTCGACAGCATCGACGGTCCCGGCGTCACCCCGCCGGGCAGGGTCGGCGAGAGGCCCGCGTCGAGGTCGGCCAGGTAGCCCCGGATGACCTTGAGCGGGAGGTAGTGATCGCGCTGCATGGAGAGGACCAGGCGCAGCCGGTCCAGGTCACCGGCACAGAATTTGCGGTAGCCCGACTCCGTACGCGCCGGCGCAACCAGTCTCTGTTCCTCCAGGAACCGAAGTTTGGACGGAGTCAGTTCCGGGAATTCCGGCGTGAGCCGGGCAAGCACCTGTCCGATGCTGAGCAGTGACGTCGCGCCCGGCGCTCTGGCCTGGGCTGCGGACGCGGGCACTACTCGCTCGCCTGAAGCTTGAGGTCGTGCCGCGAGGCGTAGAACGTCAGCCGGAACTTACCGACCTGGACTTCGGCGCCGTCGTGCAACAGCGCGGTGTCGATGCGGACCCCGTCGAAATAGGTGCCGTTGAGGGACACCAGGTCTTTCACGTCGAACTTGGTTTCGTGGCGCAGGAACTCCGCGTGCCGACGGGATACCGTGACGTCGTCGAGGAAGATGTCCGCATTGGGGTGACGGCCCACAGTGGTCACGTCCGCGTCCAACAGGAAACGAGCGCCGGCGTTCGGGCCGCGCCGAACGACGAGCAGCGCCGAGCCGGAGGGCAGAGCCGCGATGGCTTCCTGTTCTTCGGCCGTGACGTCACCGTCGAGCGATGCCAGCTGGGCCGCGAATTCCTGCCCGAACGTCATCGTCGTGTCGGTATTGGAATAGTTATCGGGCGCGGCCTTGCGCTGGGGTTCATTCGTCTTTTTGGAATCAATCACCGTACACCTCCTGGTCCTCCAGCGTATCGGATGGAACGGGCTGAATCGCCCGCGGAATGCGAATCACCCGGACGGTCTCGACGGCGTAGATTATGCCTGCCCACCAGTAAAGAAAAGCTCCCCAGATGCCAAAGGCCCAGCCCACCGGGAGCGACCACCAGGACACCGCGGGGAAGGCCTCTCCCAGCATGATCATCGGCAGGGCGTAGAAGAGGCAGAAGGTGGCGACCTTGCCGAGCTGGTGGACGGGCAGAGGCCCGAATCCGAAATTCGCGAGGATGACGCCGAGTCCGAGCAGGAACACGTCCCGTCCCACGATGACCAGGACGATCCACCAGGGCACCAGGTCGCGCCAGGCCAGTCCGAGAAGGGCTGCGAAGATGTACAGCCGGTCGGCGGCCGGGTCGAGCAGCTGGCCGAGCCGCGTGATCTGGCCGAATCTCCGGGCCAGGTAGCCGTCGAGGAAATCGGTGAGGCTGGCGACCATCAGCACCAGAAGCGCCCAGGCATCCTCTCCCCGCACCAGCACGACCAGAAAGACTGGCACCAGCGCCAGGCGCAGCATGCTGAGCAGATTGGGCAGGGTGATCACCTTCGAGCTGACGCCGGTTCCCTCTGCCCCTGTCACAATCACCGAGTCTACCGACGCGGCGGCCGAACCGGAATGCGGCCTCGTCAGTTTCCCGACACCCGTTTTCGCGCCTTGTCGGCGCGTTTCTCGGATTTATCCGACGCGTCCGGCTTCGCCTGGCCGCGGCTGCGCTCCACGCTACGGCGGAGGGCCTCCATCAGGTCGAGCACCTCTCCCCCGCCTTCCTCGCCCTCCCGGGGTTCCCGGCCGACGGTGAGCTCGGTGTCGACGGCTTCGCCCGCGGCGAGCTTCACCTCGAGCAGTTCGCGTAGCTGGTCCTGATAGTCGTCCCGGAAATCCTGCGGCGAGAACTCGGCGGCGAAGGAGTCGACCAGTGCGGCCGAGAGCTCGAGCTCCTGGGCGGAGATGCGCACCGACTCCTGGAGCACCGGGAATTCAACGGCCCGCACCTCGTCGCCCCACAGCAGCGACTGCAGCAGCAGCACGTCCCCGCGCACCCGGAGGGCACCGAGTCGGGTCTTCTGCCGCAGCGCGAACCGCACGATCGCGGTGCGGTCGGTGGCGTCGAGCGCACGCCGCAGTAGAACGTAGGCCTTGGGCGAGCCGGAGGGTTCGAGAAAATAGCTGCGCTCGAACATGATCGGGTCGAGCTGCTCGCTCGGCACGAACTCGACGACCTCGATCTCGCGGCTTCTCTCGGCCAGCAGCGTGCGCAGGTCCTCGTCGGTGATGACAACCGTCTTGTCGCCGCTGTCCCAGGCCTTGTCGATGTGCGCGTAGTCGACGACCCGTCCGCAGCGCTCGCACCGGCGCTGGTAACGGATGCGCCCGCCATCGGCGTCGTGCACCTGGTGCAGGGCGACGTCGTGGTCCTCGGTGGCGCTGTAGACCTTGACGGGCACATTGACCAGCCCGAAGGTGATCGCGCCCTTCCAGATCGATCTCATCCCTCCAGTACACACCCGGTGCGCCGAGAGGGCTAGGCACCCTGTGGCCCCGGGAGCATGCTGGAGCCATGAACGAGCGGCCGCCCTCCCCCGACTCCCGCCAGGTCGTCACCGTCGGCGGACACCGGATCACACTCACGCATCTCGACAAGGTGCTCTACGCGGAGTCGGGAACCACGAAGGCCGACGTTCTCGGCTACTACGCGTTCATCGCCGACGTGATGATCCCGCACACCGCGAATCGCCCGGCGACCCGGAAGAGGTGGGTACACGGTGTGGGCACCCGGGACGCACCCGGACACGTGTTCTTCCAGAAGAACCTGGACCAGGCGACGCCGAGCTGGGTGAAACGCCGACCGATCCAGCATTCGAACCACGTGAGCGAGTACCCGCTGGTCAACGACCTCGCGACGCTGACCTGGCTCGGCCAGATCTCGGCGCTGGAGATCCACGTTCCGCAGTGGCAGTTCGGCCGGGGTGGACGCCCACGCAACCCGGACCGGCTGGTGATCGACCTGGACCCCGGCGACGGGGTCACCCTCGCCGAGTGTGCGGAGGTCGCCCGTCTGGCCCGGGCCATCCTGAGGGACATGGGCCTGGACCCCCTGCCGGTCACCAGCGGGTCGAAGGGCATCCACCTCTACGCACCGCTGGACCTCACGCACACCTCGGACCAGGTCTCCCAGGTCGCACACGAGCTGGCTCGGGCGCTCGAGGCCGACCATCCGGACCTCATCGTCAGCGATATGAAGAAGGCACTGCGACCGGGGCGGGTTTTCGTGGACTGGAGCCAGAACAGCGCCCACAAGACGACCATCACCCCGTATTCGTTGCGCGGAACGCTGCATCCGATGGTGGCCATGCCGCGCACCTGGCGGGAACTGGCCTCCCCCGGGCTCGCACAGATCGACTACAAGCAGGCGATGCACCGGGTGCAGCGTAGCGGGGACCCGCTGGCCGCGCTGCTCGAGGCACATTCCGGCCGGGGCACCACGGATGCCGGGGGTGCCGGTGACGAGGCCGATAAAGGCTCCAGGGCGGGGGTTGGTGCGCTGGCCGTCTACCTCGGCAAACGAGACGCTTCCCGCACCTCGGAGCCGATGCCGACGGGTGCGCCTTACGCATCCGCGGGTCGGTCATTCGTCATTCAGGAGCACCACGCCCGCAACCTGCACTATGACTTTCGGCTCGAGCACGACGGGGTGCTGACGTCGTGGGCGCTGCCGCGCGGGGTGCCGACCGATCCGGCGAAGAATCGGCTCGCCGTGCGCACCGAGGACCATCCTCTCGAATACGCCACGTTCGAGGGTGATATCCCGGCCGGCCAATACGGGGCCGGCACCATGAGCATCTGGGACCACGGCAGCTACGAGCTGGAGAAGTGGCGGGATGACGAGGTGATCGCCGTGCTGCACGGCGAACCGGGCGGCAGGCTCGGTGGCACGCGGCGCTTCGCCCTGATCCGCACGAAGGGCACGGACGGGGCCGACCGGAACTGGCTGATCCACCTGATCAAGACACGGCCGGCCCGGCGGGCCGGGGACGTGGGCACCGGGGTGGGCGCGACGGCCAAAACGGGCGGCCGGTCCGCACGCCGCACACGGTACGGGCCCATGCTGGCCACGCCCGGTTCCATCGCCGACCTCTCCGAGGACGACGAGTGGACCTACGAAATGAAGTGGGACGGCATCCGTGCGCTCGCCTATCTCGGAGCCGCCGGCCTTGGCGCGGACGTGCGCTTGGTCACCCGGAACGGCAACGACATCACGCACGCGTACCCGGAGCTGGTGCGCGCGTTGCCGGGGGCGGTTTCGGCCGACTTTGCGGTGCTCGACGGGGAGATCGTCGCGATGGACGCGGGCGGTCGGCCGAACTTCGGGCTGCTGCAGACGCGGCTGGGGCTGACCGGTCGCCGACAGATCGAGGCGGCCGAGGCATCCACCCCGGTGCGGTTTCTGGCTTTCGACGTGCTCGAACGTGACGGGGAGCCGCTACTCGAGCTGACGTACACGGCCCGGCGCCGCGTGCTCGAGGAGATTGTCACCGGGTCCGGTGCGGTGCAGGTGCCGCCGGTCTTCGCGGGCGACTCCGCCCAGGCCGTGGCGACCAGCAGCGAGCTCGGCTTAGAGGGGATCGTCGCCAAGACCCGGGATGGGCGCTACGAGGCCGGTCGGCGGTCCCGATCGTGGATCAAGATCAAGCACCATCACACCCAGGAGGCGGTGATCGGCGGGTGGCGACCGGGCAACGGGCGCCGAGCCGACACCGTGGGCTCCCTGCTGCTGGGGATTCCGGACGGAGACACGCTGACCTATATCGGCCGGGTCGGCACCGGGTTCCGGGACGCAGAGCTCGAGGACCTGCGGGCGCGACTGGATGCCATCGCTGCGGTGGACAACCCCTTCACCGGCATCCCGCCTGCCGGCGCCCGCGATGCGCGGTGGGTGCGCCCGGTGCTGGTGGGCGAGGTGGAATTCTCCGAATGGACCGGCACGGGGCGACTGCGCCACCCGGTCTGGCGCGGCTGGCGGCCGGATAAGTCACCGGGCGAGGTGGTGCGGGTTTCATGACGGTGCGGGTTCAGAGGCGGGCGAGCAGTGCCGGCCAGCTGGTGGCGAAGCCCGGATGCAGCGGCAGCGCGTCGACCTGGTGGGTCGGTACCCAGCGCAGCGCGATGCTCTCCTGGTCGCTGATCACGGGTTCGAAGCGCTCCGTGGCGCGCACCACGACCGTCGTGTACGACCAGAAACCGAGGTCGAGCACGGAGCTGAACTGCACGGAGACCAGGCCCGGTGGCACGCCGGCCTCTTCGCCGGCCTCCCGCAGAGCCGCCTCGAGCGCACTCTCGTGTTCGTGGCGCGCCCCACCGGGCAGCCCCCAGGTGTCACCCTGGTGGCTCCAAAGCGCGCGGTGCTGCAGCAGCACCCCCAGCTCCTCGTGGTGTACGAGCAGGCCGGCCGCCCCGAAAAGACCCCAAAACTTGCGGCCGTCGGGCCCGTACACCCACCCGTCACCGTTTGCGCTCATGGCTCAAGCATGCGCCACGGTCCCGTGAATCCGCACCGTGTCGAGTCGCGTTCGACTCGCGGCACAGGTTATGGATGGTGGCGAACGGTAGAACGTGCGCCGGCTTCCAGAGGGTGCGCCACGACGAGCGAGCCCCGCCGGCTGGATACCTGGGCGGGCTAGAGGGCGACGATGGCGTGCACGGGGGCGTCGCCGAGGCGCGTTCGGCCGACCAGCTCGGTCAGCTCCAGCACGACGCCGACGCCGGTCAGGCGGTAGCCGGCGCGCTCGATGAGGCGGGCGGTCGCGGCGATCGTGCCGCCGGTGGCCAGCACGTCGTCGACGACCAGCACGCGGGCACCCGGCGCGAGCTGGCCGATCTCGAGCTCGAGGCAGGCCGAGCCGTACTCGAGGTCGTACTCCTCGCTCAGCACCGATCCGGGGAGCTTGCCGCCTTTGCGCACGACGAGCACGGCGACATCCGCCGCGTAGCCGATCGCCGCGGCCAGCAGGAAGCCGCGGGCCTCAATGCCGGCCACCGCGTCGAATTCACCCTGGAACCGGCCGGCGAGCTCGTCGATCAGCGCTCGAAAAGCGGCGGCGTCGGCGAACACCGGGTTGAGGTCGCGGAAGAGGATGCCCACTTGCGGGAAATCCTGGTACGAGGCGAGAAGGGCGTTCACATGGTCTGCAGCGGGGGTGGGCACCCCACGAGTTTAAGCGTTCGGCCGACGGATGCCGTGCGGGCCTCCCGACGCCCCGCAATGGACCGTTCGGACGGGGCCCCGTGCTAGCCTCGAATTTAGCTAATCAGGTTAGGTATTTTTTCCGGTATCGTGACTGAATCACCCGAAGGGATGGCTAATGCGGCCGGTCGAAGTGCTCGAAGAACTCGTGGTCCTGCTGGACGAGTCCGGCCGCGAAATCGGCACGGCCCCGAAGCTCAGTGTGCACGACACGGACACCGCGCTCCACCTCGCTTTCTCCTGTCATGTGCTCAATCCGGCGGGCGAGGTTCTCGTCACCCGACGCGCCCTGTCGAAGAGGACCTGGCCGGGCGTCTGGACCAACTCCTTCTGCGGCCATCCGCTCCCGGGCGAGGAATTTCCCGCTGCCATCGAGCGGCGCGCGCTGTTCGAGCTCGGACTCTCGATTGCGAACCTGACCGTCACCCTGCCTGACTTCCGCTACCGCGCCGTCGACAGCAGCGGCATCGTCGAGAACGAGATCTGCCCCGTCTACCTGGCCCGCACCACCGGCGACCCCGTACCCAACCCGAACGAGGTCATGGAATTTGCCTGGGTGGAGCCGGCCGCCTTGCAGCGCTCGGTGCGGGACGCCCCGTGGGCGTTCAGCCCCTGGTTGGGGCTACAGCTCCAGGAATTGACCAGTTTCGATGCATGAAATCCAGACGCTCGGGGTAGGGACGGAGTTGCAGCGCTTTTTCGCTGCCGCGCGCCTGCGCGCCAGCGACTACGGCGAACACTATGTCGCGCTCTGGGACTCTCTCGAGCAGGCCAGCAGCGGCGGCAAGCGTGTGCGCCCCGCACTGGTGCTGGCCGCGTTCACCGGCCTCGGCGGCACCGACCTCACCCTGGCCACTCCGGTCGCGGTCAGCTTCGAACTGTTGCACACGGCCTTCGTGATCCACGACGACGTGATTGACCACGACCTCGCCCGCCGCGGCGTGGCCAACATCGCCGGGCAGTTCACCGAGCGCGCCCTCGCCCACGGAGCCGGCGACCAGGCCGGGGCGTGGGCCGCGACGGCCGCGATCCTGGCCGGCGATCTGGCGCTGAGCGAGGCCCACCGCGCCCTCGCGATGCTGCCGGTCGAGCTCGAACTGCGCGGCCGCCTGCTCGACCTGCTCGATCGAGCGGTGTTCGTCTCCGCTGCCGGGGAACTGGCGGACGTCACCAACGCCGCGTCGAAGCATCCGCTCACGGTGGCCCAGGTCATCTCCACCCTGGAGCAGAAGACGGCGGTCTACTCGTTCGAGGCTCCCCTGCAGGCCGGCGCCATTCTGGCCGGCGGCTCGGCCGAGGCGATCGACGTGCTCGGCGCCTACGGCCGCCTGATCGGCGTGGCCTTCCAGCTGACCGACGACGTCCTTGGGGTCTTCGGTAACCCGGAGAAGACCGGCAAAAGCGTGCTCACCGACCTGCGGGAAGGCAAGCAGACGACCCTGATCGCCCACGCGGGCACCACCCGCGGCTGGCCAGAGATCGCCCCCTTCATCGGCAAGGCCGACCTCACCGAGGTGGAAGCGGACACCGTGCGCGACCTGCTTCGTGACTGCGGCGCCCTGCAGGCAACGGATGAGCTGGCCACCGACCACTGCAATCGCGCCGTGGCCGCGCTCGACACGGCCGCCGTACCGGCGCCCCTGCGCGAGCTGCTCACCACCCTGGCAGGCACGGCCGTGAATCGCAGCCGATGAAACGTGACAGCCCCGCCGACCATACCGGCATCGCGAAGTACAACGCCGCGGCCCGGGCCAGCTCCGCCACGGTCATCGGCCACTATTCCACCTCGTTCGGCCTCGCGGCCCGTCTCCTCGAGCCGCGCGTGCGCAGCCAGGTGCGCACCATCTACGCCCTGGTACGGGTCGCCGATGAGATCGTGGACGGTGCCGCAAGCCAGGCCGGCGTGAACGTGGACGGCCAGCGCGACCTGCTGGACGCGCTCGAACGGGAGACCAGCCAGGCGATGGGGTCGGGCTTCAGCACCAATTTGGTCGTGCACGCCTTCGCGGCGACCGCCCGGGAAGCCGGAATCGACACCAGCCTGACCACACCCTTCTTCGCCTCGATGCGCCGGGACCTCGACCCGTCGCCGTTCGACGCGGCCGGAGTGGCCGAGTACATCTACGGTTCGGCCGAGGTGATCGGGCTGATGTGTCTGCGCTGCTTCGTGCAGGACACGCCGCGCACGACCGATGAGCTCCAGGTTCTCGAGGCCGGTGCCCGGAGCCTCGGCGCGGCCTTCCAAAAGGTCAACTTCCTGCGCGACCTCGCCGCAGATCGGGACGCCCTCGGCCGCAACTACTTTCCCGGTGTGAACCTGCTGACCATGACCGAAACACAGAAGAACGAACTCCTCGACGACATGGACTCCGACCTCGACGCGGCGGCCCGCGTGTTGCCCATGCTCCCGGTGGGGAGCCGCCGCGCGGTCACCGCTGCACACCACCTCTTCGCCCGCTTGTCGGCGAAGCTGCGAGTCACCCCCGCGCGAGCACTGATGAGCGCCCGGGTACGGGTGCCGGATCCGGAGAAAATCATGATTGCACTCACCGCGTCGTTCGGACCGGGAGCGTGGAAGCGATGAGCGCACCGACCAGGCGCACCGTTGTCATCGGCGGCGGCATCGCCGGACTGGCCAGCGCCGCGCTGCTGGCCCGGGACGGCCACCAGGTCACCCTGCTCGAGGCGCAGGCCACCCTCGGCGGGCGCGCCGGGTTCTGGGACGTCGACGGCTTCCGGTTCGAAACCGGCCCGTCCTGGTACCTGATGCCGCAGGTGTTCGACCATTTCTACCGGCTGTTCGGCACATCCTCCGCGGAACAGCTCGACCTGACCCGCCTCGACCCGGGTTACCGGGTCTTCTTCGAGGGCACGACACAGCCGGTGGATATCGCGGCCGAGCGGGCCGACAACATCCGTCTGTTCGAAAGCCTCGAACCCGGTGCGGGCGCGGCCCTCGACCGCTATCTCGTCTCGGCCAAAGAGACATATGACATGGCAGTCAAACGGTTCCTGTACACGAGCTTCGCCTCCTTCACACCCCTGCTGGTTCCAGATGTCCTGAAGCGGCTCGGTCGGTTGGGCCGATTGCTGCTGCAGCCGTTGGACAAGTTCGTGGCCGGCTATGTGAAGGACCACCGGTTGCGCCAGATCCTCGGCTACCCGGCCGTGTTTCTCGGCTCCTCCCCCGACCAGACCCCGTCGATGTACCACCTGATGAGCCACCTCGACATGGCCGACGGCGTGCTCTACCCGCAGGGTGGGTTCACCCGGCTGATCGACAGCATCGCCGACATCGCGAAAGCTCAGGGCGTGACCGTGATCACCGAGGCGACCGTGACGGCGATCCACACCACCCCGGGCGCCGCGACCGCCGTCGCCGGGGTCAGCTATCGCACGGGTGACGGCACCAGTGTCACCCTCGAGGCCGACACGGTCGTCTCGGCCGCCGACCTGCACCACACGGAAACCGAGCTGCTCCCGGCATCCGCGCAGACTTATCCCGAGCGCTGGTGGCAGAAGCGCGTCTCCGGTCCGGGCGCCGTGCTCGTGATGCTCGGCATCAAGGGAGACCTGCCCGAGCTGAAACATCACAGCCTGTTCTTCACCAGGGACTGGGCCGAGAACTTCGGCCGTATCTTCGGCAAGAAGACCAGCGTGCCCTCGCCGGCCTCCTTCTACGCCTGTATGCCCAGTGCCACCGACCCGGGAGTCGCCCCTGAGGGATACACGAACATGTTCCTGCTGGTGCCGATCCCCGCCGACCCGGGCCTCGGCCACGGCGGGATCAACGGCCAAGGCTCCGCCGCGATCGAAAAGATCGCGGATGACACCGTCAGACAGCTCAGCGACTGGGCCGGAATTCCCGACCTGGCGGAGCGGATCGTGGTGCGCCGCACGGTGGGACCCGGCGACTTCGCGGACGACCTCAACTCCTGGCGTGGCGGGGCCCTCGGCCCGGCGCACACCCTGCGGCAGAGCGCATTCCTGCGCGGCTCCAACGCCTCCGCGAAGGTCGGCGGTCTGTTCTACGCCGGCGGCACCACCATCCCGGGCATCGGACTTCCGATGTGCTTGATCAGCGCTGAAATTCTCCTCAAGCGGATCAACTCGGACACGAGCACGGGACCGCTGCCGGAACCGCTGCCGAACTCCGTGCGGGCGCCGCTGCCGGAAGCCCAGTGACTCCGGCAGCACAGTGAATCCGGTAACGCTGTGACGTTCGCGTATCTGCTGACCCTGCTTCTCAGCCTGGGGGCGATGGTGCTGCTCGACCGTCGCTTCCGGCTGTTCTTCTGGCGGGACCCGGTGCGAGCGGCCATCGTGCTCGGCGCCGGGCTGGTGTACTTCCTCGCTTGGGACCTGTTCGGAATCGGACTGGGCATCTTCTACCGGGGCGAGACGACCCTGATGACCGGTCTGCAGCTGGCCCCGGAGCTGCCCGTGGAGGAGTTCTTCTTCCTCACCTTCCTCTGCTACCTCACCATGAACGCCGTTCAAGGGGCGCGCCTGCTGCTCGCCGCCCGGGCCGAACGGTCCGGCGTCGACGAGGGGAGCGACGGATGACCTACCTGCTCCTGAACACCGTCTTCCTGCTGCTCGCCGCGGCGGTATTCCTCGCGGCTGCGCGCCGTGGCCGGCTCTCCCGGCACAGGATCCGTGCCGCCGGGATCGCCGTGGCCGCCGTGCTCGTGCTCACGGCCGTTTTCGACAGCATTATGATCGGGGTCGGACTGGTCGACTACGATCCCAGCCGCATCTTCGGAGTGCGGATCGGCCTGGCCCCGATCGAAGACTTCGCCTATCCCGTTGCGGCAGCACTCCTGCTGCCCGCCCTCTGGGCCCTGCTGGAAAGAAAACCGAATGGCTGAAACCCGCACCCCGCCGCTCTGGAAGACCCGGCAGGTGCTGCTCTCGTCGCGGCCGCTGAGCTGGATCAACACGGCGTTCCCGTTTGCCGCCGCGTATGTGGTGGCTACCGGCCGGGTGGACGCCCTACTGCTGGTGGGAACCCTGTTCTTCCTCATTCCGTACAACTTGCTGATGTACGGAATCAACGACGTCTTCGACTACGAGTCCGACCTGCGCAACCCGCGCAAGGGCGGCGTCGAGGGAGCCATGCTGGACCCGGTCCTTCACCGCACGGTGCTCGTCTCCGGGATCGTGACGGCTGTGCCCATTCTGGTGGCGATGCTCGTCTTGGCCGGCGCGGAGCATCCGTGGTCGTGGTTCATTCTGGCCGTGAGCCTGTTCGCGGTCGCCGCGTACTCCGTTCCGGGACTGCGGTTCAAGGAGCGCCCGATCGTGGACTCGATCACCTCGAGCACCCACTTCGTCAGCCCCGCCGTCTACGGTCTCGTGGCGGCCGGCGCCGTCGTGACGCCCGGCCTGGTTGCCCTACTCGCCGCGTTCTTCCTCTGGGGCATGGCCAGCCACGCGTTCGGCGCGGTGCAGGACGTCGTGCCCGACCGGGAAGGCGGCATCGCCTCGATCGCGACCGCGCTCGGCGCCGCGCGGACCGTGCGCCTCGCGATCGCTTTCTGGGCCCTGGCCGGGCTGCTCATGCTTGTGACAGGCTGGCCCGGGCTGCTGGCCTCGGTGCTCGCGGTGCCCTACATTCTGGCGGCCTGGCCATTCCGGTCGGTGTCGGACGAGCGGTCCGAGACCGCGAACGCCGGTTGGAAGCGTTTTCTCTGGCTCAACTTCCTGACCGGATTCCTGGTGACCATGCTGCTGATCGCCTGGGTGCTGCTCGGGCCTTTCTAGGGTGCGGGCCGTTCGGGCCTGGGGGCCGTAGAGTCGAGGGATGGAGCCTCTGACCACCGCCCGTGTCGACAGCTGGACCTGGGCCGTGCGGATGTTCAAGACCCGTTCCCAGGCCACGGCCGCCTGCCGAGCCGGTCACGTCAAGGTGAACGGTGAGCGGGCCAAGTCCGCGCAGACCGTGCGGATCGGCGACGAGGTGCGGGTGCGCATCAGCGGTTTCGACCGAATCCTGGTCGTGGCGAAGATCATGGTCAAACGGGTCAGCGCGCCAGTCGCGGCGGAGTGCTTCGTCGACCAGACTCCCCCGCCGCCCCCGCGCGAGGAGGTGGCGCTCCTCCCGATGCGGGACCGCGGCGCCGGCCGTCCCACCAAGCGCGAACGGCGCGAGATCGACAAGCTCCGGGCGCCCGAGGTGCTGCCGCCGAGCCCCGACGACGTCAGGCACGGTACCTCCAGGTCAGGGTGATGGGGGCCACGAGCAGGCCGACCTCCGAGCGCACCCACCACTCCCGGGTCTCGCGGCGTTCGTCTGGAGTGGAGTAGCGGTAGCGGTAGACCCGGGCGCGCACGTAGCGCGGCGGGGCCTGCGGGAACGGGTTGACCCGCACCATCCGCAGCGTGGGTCGGTCGCCCTCGAGGAGGCGGGCCAGGAACATCTCGAACCAGCGGGTGCCCGGGTCGCCGAGCGCCAGGAACCACATCAGCCAGTCCAGGCGCAGGTGGTACGGCGCGAACTGGCGGGGCCGGTGTTCGGGGTCGCCGGGCTTGCCGCGGAACTCGTAGGCGCGCCAGCCCGACTCGTCGGTCGGGTCGACGGCGTCGCTGCCCTCGACGACCACCTCGTGGCGCTGCCGGGTGACCGTGCCGAACGCACCGTAGGCGTTCACCAGGTGGTACCGGTTGAAGCTCGCATTCATCAGTTGCCGGCGGGCGAACAGGTTGCGAAGCGGCCAGTAGCTGAGCACCAGAAGCAGGGCCGTGGCCAGGCTGACCACGATCATGAACCAGAGCGGGCCATCCGGTGCGGCCTCCCCGGCCGGCAGCCACGGCAGCACCGCGCGCAGCGTGGCGTCGTCGACGGCAGAGAAGGCCAGCACGATGGTGATCCAGTTCAGCCAGGCGAAGTTGCCGGTGAGCACGAGCCAGAACTGGCTCAGGATCACGATCAGGGCCGCGACGGATGCGACGGGCTGGGGTGCAAAGAGAAAGAACGGCACGACCAGCTGCGCGAAGTGGTTGCCGACCACCTCCCCACGGTGGAACCACGGGGGCAGGTGATGTGCGAACCAACTGAGCGGGTTCGGCATCGGCTGCGTCTCATGGTGGTAATAGAGGGCGGTCAGGTCTCGCCACTCCCGGCCGCCGCGGATCTTAATCAGGCCGGCGCCGAATTCCAGCCGGAAGAGCAGCCAGCGGCAGAACAGGATCACGAAGAGCGGAGGGGCCACCTGCTCGGAGCCGAGGAAAGCCACCACGAAACCGGCCTCCAGCAGCAGGCTCTCCCAGCCGAACGAGTAGAAGGATTGGCCGACGTTGACGATCGACAGGTAGCCCACGAAAAGCAGGAGGAAAGCGACCATCGGCAGCCAGGGCGGCCCGAGCTGCGGCAGGCCGGCCACGAGCGCGGCCGCCACGGCGGCGCCGGACCAGGCCAGGGAACGCAGCATCCGGTCGGAGTAATGCCAGTGGAAGATACTCGGCGACTCGCTGAACCTCACGTGGGCCACAAAACGGGCCACCGGGAGCAAGCCATGGTCGCCGAGCAGCGCGGGGAATTGGTTGACGGCCGAAACGAAGGCGATCAGGTAGCAGGCAGCCACCCCGCGCTGCAGCACCTGCCGCGCGATCTCATATTCTCCGGCACCGAACCAGTCCATTTGCGCACAATCTAGGCCTTCCCCGGCCCGGGTTCAATCGGACCGGCTGTAATCGGAGCCGTCCCCTTGACGGGGGGAACTAAACCGGTCTAGTCTTTCTAAACCGGTTCAGGTTGGGTCGGCTGTCAATGAGGAGGCCCTGAAGCGTGCCTGCGCATACTCCTGCCATCACCACCGCTCAGTCCGCCCCGACGTCGGTCGCGAACTCCCCCAAGGTCACCATCGAGGTGGTCGCCAAGCGGGCCGGCGTCAGCAAGGGCCTCGTCTCCTTCGCCCTCAACAACCGGCCCGGCGTCGCCCCCGAGACCCGGGTGCGCATCCTTCAGGTCGCCAAGGAGCTGGGCTGGAAGCCGTCCCTCCGCGCCCGGTCACTCTCCACGCAGCGGTCCTACGCGCTCGGCCTCGTGATCGCCCGCAACCCGGACGTGCTTGCCTCCGACCCGTTCTTCCCCTCCTTCATCGCGGGCGTCGAGAGCATCCTTGCCCCGGAGGGTCGCGCCCTCGTGCTCAGCGTCGTTCCCGACGAGGAGACCGAGTTGAAGACCTACCGCTCGCTCGTGGCGGACGGGCGCGTCGACGGGGTCTTCCTCAGCGACCTCCGCCACGGCGACCCGCGCATCCCGCTCCTCGCCGAGCTGGGTCTGCCGGCGGTCACGCTCGGACGCCCCGACGGGCCCAGCCCCTTCCCCGCGGTGACCGTGGACGACACACCGGGTGTGATGGCATCCGTCGCTCACCTCGCCACCCTCGGCCACCGCCGCATTGCGCACGTCGCGGGCAGCCCGACGCTGCTACACGGCAGCCGCCGGCGCGCGGCCTTTGCCGCCGCTCTGCGCGAGGCGGGCCTGCCGGAGGGGCAGACCGTCGAGACCGATTTCTCCGTGGGCGCCGGGTCAGATGCCACTCGGCGCCTCCTGACCCAGGACACACCCCCGACTGCGATCGTCTACGCCAACGACCCGATGGCCATCGCCGGTCTCGGCATGGCGCACGAGCTGGGCGTGCGGGTCCCCGACGACCTCTCGATCACGGGCTACGACGACATCGACTTCTGCCGTTACGTGTACCCGCCCCTGACCACCGTCAGCGCAGCACCGATGGTGTGGGGCCGTGCGGCGGCGAGCACGCTTTTGGCCCTGATGGAGAACGGCTCGGCGGACGACGTGGACCTCCCGGCGGCCCGGCTCGTGGTGCGCGGGTCGACCGCCCCGCCCCACGGCTGACCCAGAACCGCCGACCCAGACCGGCCGACCCAGAGCGCTGACACACAGGGCTGACACACAGGGCTGACACAGGTTCACCGCAGCAAGGCTGCTGCGGTTTTTGAGAAATGGAGCACCACATGCACAGCAATGGAATGGCCAGGCGGATTCTCACCGTCACGGCGGCATCCGCCGCAGTGGCCCTGGCACTGAGCGCTTGCGCGTCCGGGGGGACGACGGGTGACGCGGCGACCAACCGCGGGCCGATCACGATCTGGTACTCGAACAACGAAACCGAGATCGCCTGGGGCAAGCAGATGGTGGAGGCCTGGAACGCCGAGAACCCGGATGAAAAGGTGAAGGCGCAGGAAATCCCGGCCGGTAAGAGCAGCGAGGAGGTCATCGGTGCCGCCATCACGGCCGGCAACGCCCCCTGCCTCGTATTCAACACGGCCCCGGTCGCCGTGCCGCAGTTCGAGAAGCAGGGTGGTCTCGTCGACCTCTCCAGCTTCGAGGACGGCGCCGCCTACATCGAGGCACGCAGCGGCGACACGGCCGAGCAGTACCAGGGCGCCGACGCGAAGTACTTCCAGATGCCGTGGAAGTCCAACCCCGTCATGATCTTCTACAACAAGGACATGTTCACCGCCGCCGGACTCGACGCCGAGAACCCCCAGTTGGCCACCTACGACGAATTCCTGGCGACCTCGCGCACCCTCGTCGAGAGCGGCGCCGCGCCGAACGCCATCTACCCTGCCCCGACCAGCCAGTTCTTCCAGAGCTGGTTCGACTTCTACCCGCTCTACGCCGCCGAAACCGGTGGCACGCAGCTGATCGAAGACGGTGAGGCCACCTTCAACGACGAGGACGGCGCGAAGGTCGCGGAGTTCTGGAAGACCCTGTACGCCGAGGGTCTCGCCGGCAAAGAGCAGTACCAGGGCGACTCGTTCGCCGATGGCCAGGCCGCGATGTCCATCGTCGGCCCGTGGGCCGTGTCGGTGTACAAGGACGCCGTGAACTGGGGTGCGGTTCCCGTTCCCACCAGCGAGGGCACTCCGGCCGAGGAAACCTACACGTTCAGTGACGCGAAGAACGTCGGAATGTTCACGGCCTGCGAGAACCAGGCCACCGCCTGGGATGTGCTGAAATTCGCCACCAGCGAGGAACAGGACGGACAGCTTCTCGAGCTGACCGGCCAGATGCCGCTCCGCGAGGACCTCCCCACGGTGTACCCGGAATACTTCGCGGCCAACCCGGCCTACGAGCAGTTCGGCGACCAGGCATCCCGCATGGTCGAGGTTCCCAACGTCTCCAGCTCGGTCGCCGCCTGGCAGGCCTTCCGTGACGCGTACACGAAGTCGGTTATCACCGGCGAGGGTGAGATCCCCGCGGCCCTCGACTCCGCCGCCGAGAAGATCAACACCCTGATCTCCAAGCCGTAACGGATGTCCCAGTCAACCGCGAGTCGGACCGTCGCCGGGAGGAGCACAACTCCTCCCGGCGGGGGCCCCCGCCGGCGCAAACACCCCCTTCTGGGCAAGAACCCATTCGG
Organism: Cryobacterium sp. TMT2-15-1; assembly: GCF_004402345.1. NCBI lineage: Bacteria > Bacillati > Actinomycetota > Actinomycetes > Micrococcales > Microbacteriaceae > Cryobacterium > Cryobacterium sp. TMT2-15-1. The sequence goes on from NZ_SOGD01000009.1 coordinate 60,122, forward strand.
GCTTTTGCTCAGCGCCCCCTATCTCATCTTCGTTCTGGCCGTCTTCGCCTACCCGCTGGTCTTCGCCTTCTGGATGTCGTTCCACGACTACTTCTTCGCAGCACCCGGCGCCACTGTGGACCGGCCATTCGTCGGCCTGGACAATTTTCGGGAAGTGCTGGCCGACCCGGCCATCATCCGTTCCTTCGGCAACGTGGGAGTCTTCCTGCTGATCAACGTGCCGTTGACGGTCATTCTCTCGCTCATGCTCGCCACCGCCCTGAACAAGGCGGTGCGGTTCCGTACCTTCCTGCGCGTTGCCTACTACGTGCCCTATGTGACCGCGAGCGTCGCCGTCGTCGGCGTCTGGATCTTCCTGTTCAGCGGCAACGGCCTCGTGAACCAGATTCTCGGGCCGCTCGCGCCCGATCCGGCGTGGCTGATCAACGAGGACTGGGCCATGCCCACCATCGCGATCTTCGTGACCTGGAAAGGCCTCGGATTCTTCATCCTGCTCTACCTGGCCGCCCTGCAGAACGTGTCGGAGGAACTGTACGAGGCCGCTTCGACGGATGGCGCGGGCAGGATCCGAAGTTTCTTCTCGGTCACCGTGCCGGGCGTACGCCCGGCGACTGTGCTCGTGCTGCTGCTCTCGACGGTCACCGGCGCCAACCTCTTCACCGAGCCTTACCTGCTCACCGGCGGCGGCGGCCCGAACGGTGCATCCTCGTCACCCGTGCTGATGATGTACCAGCGCGGGATCGAACAGGGGTCGCCCGACACGGCGGCAGCGATCGGCGTCATCCTCGTGATCGGAGTTCTCATCCTCGCGTTCATCCAGCGCAAGCTTGCAGGCGGTGACGAATCATGAGCCGCGGGCAGAACACCCTGCGAGGTGTGGTGCTCACGATCGGGGCGCTTGTGTTCCTGTTCCCCTTCTACTACATGGTCATCGGCTCGCTCCAGAAGAAACCGGACCCGACTGTCGCCGGCGCGTTCCCGAACCCCGCCAACCTGACGCTCGACAACTACGGTGACATCAACAGCCGGATCAACCTGCTGCAGGGGCTGCTCAACTCGGGGATCTTCACGGGTGGCGTCATTCTCTGCACCGTTGTTTTCGGTGTTCTGGTGGGCTACGCCCTCGCCCAGCTGCAGTGGCGCGGACGCGGAGTCACCTTCGCTCTCGCACTGCTCGTGCAGGTCGTGCCGTTCCAACTGTTGATGATCCCGCTCTACGTGATGATCGCCCGGGACTACGGACTGGCCGACAACTATCTGGGCATGATCCTGCCGTTCGCCATCAACTCGACGGCCGTGATCATCTTCCGGCAGTACTTCCTGCAGATTCCGAAGGATCTGTTCGATGCCGCCCGCATCGACGGCGCCGGCGAACTGCGAATCCTGCGGCGGATCGCCCTGCCACTGGTGCGGCCGGCCCTGCTGACCGTCGTGCTGCTGACCTTCATCGGACCGTGGAACGAATTCCTCTGGCCGTTCCTGATCACTAAGGAGGCATCCCTCCAGCCTCTCGCCGTGTCACTCGCCAACTACCTCAGCAATATCGCCGCCACAGCGGCGAACCCGTTCGGGGCGGTTCTCGCCGGGGCCTGCGTCCTGGCCGCCCCTGCTGTGATCCTGTTCATCCTCTTCCAACGGCACTTCGTGTCGAACAATATCGGCTCCGGCGTGAAAGGTTAGAAATGCCCAACCCCACCGAATTCCCCTACACCCTGACCCGAATGGGCGTCATCATGACGCCTGAAGCGGGCAACGACCTCGAGGCCGAGGGGGTGCTGAACCCCGGCACCGGGCACTCTGCCGACGGAACTCTGTACCTGCTCCCCCGACTGGTCGCCACCGGAAACGTGTCCCGCGTCGGACTCGCAAAGGTCATCATCACCGACGGCATTCCCACGGGCGTCGAACGCGAGGGTGTCGTTCTTGCGCCGGACCGCGGCTGGGAGCGCGGCGCGAACAACGCCGGCGTGGAAGATCCCAGGATCACCTTCGTCCCCCGGCTCGGACTACACGTGATGACCTACGTCGCCTACGGCCCCCTCGGCCCGCGCACGGCCGTTGCCGTGTCCTCGGACCTGCGCGAGTGGCGCCGGCTCGGTCCGGCGCTGTTCGCCTTCGACGACACGCTGGACATGGACCTGAACCTGTTCCACAACAAGGACACCGTGTTCTTCCCGGAGCCGGTCGCCGGCCCGCATGGAGTCGAGTGCTTCGCCGTGCTCCACCGTCCGATGTGGGACCTGGGCGAGGTCAAGCCGGGTGAGGGCATCCGTGTTCCCGCCGGCGTCACCGACACCCGGCAGAGTATCTGGATCAGCTATCTGCCGGTCGCGGATGTGCTCGCCGACATCACGAAGCTCACCTTCTGGAGCGGCCACCGTTTCCTGGCCGGGCCGGAATTCGCGTTCGAAGAGCTGAAGATCGGCGGCGGCCCTGCCCCGTTGCGGGTGCCGGAGGGTTGGCTGCTGATGCACCACGGGGTCACCGGAACCATCAACGGCGCGTTCTCGCAGCAGCAGAAGGTGAACTACTCGGCCGGAGCAATGATTCTCGACGCGGATGACCCGACCATCGTGCTGATGCGCACCTCGGAGCCGCTGCTCAAGGCGGAGACGCCCGACGAGATCAGCGGCATCGTGCCGAACGTGGTGTTCCCGACCGCGATCGAGGAGATCGAGGGGCAGCTGTTCGTGTTCTACGGCATGGCCGACTCGAAGATCGGCGTGGCGCGCCTGGATCGCCTGGGCTCGTCGGCGCGCTCGAGCGCTTGAGCGCTTGTCCGTCGGTGGCGTTCTCGCCGGGGCTCAGCCCCGGGAGGCCGCCTTCGGTTTTCCTGGCGCAGGGTGTGGCAGCAGGCGCACGGTAGGACATGCGCCGAGAACCGGCACCCGCGCGCGTCCGGCCTCCGAGGCGAACTCGCGCCGGTGGCCGAGACCAGGGCTGACCCCCCGGAAACGGACTGGACACGTCTTCGAAGTTCGTACCCAATATAGACCATAATAAGTGACGGACTCTCAACTACGTGTGCTAATTGAGGTATCCTCGTACCATGACGAACCTCGCGGAAGACCTCAGGCAGGCGGCCGATGCCGTCGCCCTGCTGGGCTCCTCGAGCGCCGACTATGAGGCCCTGCCCGACGCCGCCGTGCTGGCCGGTCAGAAGAAGATCGCAGCGGCCCGCCGCCTGCTTGACACCCGCGCCGCGTGGATGGCCGGCACCATCGCCCGCCGGTCCCGGCCGGAGCTCGGCCACTCGGGGCTGGCCGCGCAGCAGGGGTTCCTGTCTCCGGAGGCCCTCATCTAGAACTGGACCGGCTCGTCGAAGGGCGATGCGTACAAGCTCGTCGCGGTCGGCACGATGATGGCCGACACCGAGGCGGCCGAGAAGCTGGTCGAGGCGGCGCTCTCGACGCTCTCGACGCTCTCGACGCCCGACGCGGATGCTGTCGAGGTCGCTGAGTTCGTCGCGAGGGTGCCGTGGCAGGCGCCGATCGCCCGGGCCGTGACCGCCGGCGCCCTCTCCGTCGACGCGGCCGAGTCGATTCGGGCCGGACTCGGCCAGATCGACGCCTCGGTCACCGCGGAGAAGCTCGCGGCGGCACTCGAGACGCTCCTCACCGAGGCGTCAACGTTGAATGCCGACGAGGTCTTCACACGGGCCCGCCGGATGCGCGACCGGCTCGACAAGGCCGGCATCGCCGCCCGCGAGAAGCAAGCCCACGACGACCGCTACCTGAAGATCTACCGCCTGGGCGAAGAAGATGCAGGACGACCCCCGCAGCACCGACCAGATCGCCGCGGACGCCCTCGTGCAGCTGCTGAAGATCGCCGGCGAGACCGACCCGGGCCGGGTCTTCGGTGGTCGCCGCCCCTCGGTGCGGGTCATCGTGACCGAGAAGGCCCTCACGTCGGTCCCGGGCGAAGAGACGGGAACGACCGAACCCGCCGCTCACGGGCAGATCGAGGGCAACC